>JAYTON010000748.1:0-3135 GCA_043747725.1 Saprospiraceae bacterium | reverse complement strand
GGGGTTATATCAAGCCTTCAGGCATCAATACGGACAATGTTTGGGTGGCTTATGTAGATTTTAACTCAAATAATGACAGTTTAAATAGAATAAATCGTGACTTGTTAAAGCAGAAAGTGAAGAACTTTAAAGAAATAAAATCCTTTTCTTTTGGCAGTCATTTTCCTTATGGCAATAGCAATTCGACGCGTGGTTTTGATTTCAATGGTAAGGTATTACAAAGCGAAGTCATGTCGGCAGAAGAAACATACCCCTCAGTATTGGGCTTAAAAATGCAAGCTGGCGAATGGTTTAAAGACGCTGACACGCTTCAAAGAACCAGACCCATTGTCATTACCCAACATTTAAAAGAAGAAATGTTTGGAAATGAGGACGCAATTGGCAAAGTGCGGGTCAATGATGACAATGCTACCAAAGAGAAAGTGGTTGGCGTAATTCCCAATTTTAAATTTCAAAATGATTATCAAAGCAATGATAATTGTATCTTGCAACCTATGGATTTCACCTCTGGCTACTTAGTTTTAAAAACCGACCCCTCAGTATCCGCTGATTTTGAAGCCCATTTTGCCAAATCTTTGCAACAATTGGGTAAAATATGGACTGTTCAAATCAATCACATGGAAGATATGAAAAAGGAAAAAAATCATAATGTTATTACTCCGCTTATCATTGCTTTCATCGTCTGCGGCTTTTTAATTATCAACGTTGCCTTTGGTTTATTTGGTGTTTTGTTTCAAAACATCAATCGCAGAAAGGGTGAAATTGGTGTTCGCCGAGCGATGGGTGCAACGGGTCGTGATATTCAAGGTCAATTCGTAGGAGAAATGGTTGTATTGGCGACATTTTCAATTGCTTTGGGCTTATTCTTCGCTGTACAATTTCCGTTGTTGAATGTTTTTGATGTAGCGGCGAGTATATATATGTGGGGCATGTTGCTCGCTGTTGCGGCTGTTTATGCGATTGTGGTTTCGTGTGCGTGGTTTCCAAGTCGTCAAGCAGCGGCGATACACCCGGCAATGGCATTGCATGACGAATAACGAGGTGATTGTTTTTACCGCCATTTTACTCAATTATAAAAGCGGATTTTTATTAATTTTACAATTCTGTAAAAATTTAAATACCTCCTTTTATGAAAAATAAGATGATTTTCTGCTTTGCTTTTTTAACAATTTTGATGCATTCACATTGTCAAAACGCGACGCAGCGGATATTAAGAAGTAATAAAATCAAAGGATTAAGCTTTGTAGCACCCCGCGAACCGTTCAAAAATGCGCCCATGATGGAGGTGAAAGCGGTTAATGCAGAGTGGATAGCCGTGATTCCCTACGGTTTTACGAAACAGGGCGAACCAAGCGTTCGCTATGAAGGCAGGGGGCGGCAACATTGGGGCGAGCTATACGAAGGTATCATAACTACTATTGATTCAGCCCATCAAGCTGGCTTGAATGTGATGATTAAACCACAAATTTTTGTAGGCAATAGTTGGACGGGTGGGCTTGATTTTGCTACCGATAAAGACTGGACACTATGGGAGCAAGATTATGAAAAATACCTTATGCCATTTGTCGAAATTGCAGATTCGATGCAGGTGAAATTGGTGTGTATCGGTACGGAATTTAAAATTTCGGTCGTCAAACGCCCCCAGTTTTGGCGCAATTTGATTGCTAAAATTCGGAAGCAATACAAAGGTCAATTAGTCTATGCTGCTAATTGGGATGAATATGATTTAGTAACCTTTTGGGATGATTTGGACTATATTGGCGTAGATGCTTATTTTTCATTGGTGCCTAAAGCGACCCCCTCAGTATCCGAGCTTCAAATCGCTTGGCAGCCTCATCTTGATCAATTGAGGAGCTTTTATAAAAAGCAAAACAAGCCTATTTTGTTCACTGAATTTGGCTATATGCCCATTGATAGCTGTGCTTATCAATCATGGGAAATGGAAAAACGACGGCGCAGTATGTCTATCAATGAAGACTCTCAAGCCAATGCACTGGATGCTTTATTCACTGTTTTTTGGAAAGAGCCGTGGTGGGCAGGTGGTTTTTTATGGAAATGGTTTCCGGATTTGAGAGCCGATTCGCCTAATCAATCCAAAGACTATACTCCGCAAGGTAAAAAAGGCTCGGGAATAGTGAAAAAATGGTATGAAAAATAGCCTAAAAATCAGATGATTCTAATTATTGACGATGATATAGCCGTATGCACTTCGCTTTCATTGCTCATGAAAAAAGAAGGCTTCGAGGCTCAGACTGTTCATACGCCCAGCGATGCAACAGATTTTTTACGTGATAATAAACCCGATTTGATTTTATTGGATATGAATTTTTCTAATGATACGTCAGGTGATGATGGTTTAAAAATGCTCACGCTCATAAAAAAACGGATCCCCTCAGTACCTGTGATTTTGATAACAGGTTGGGCAACTATTGATTTAGCTGTAAAAGGTATAAAACTCGGCGCATCGGATTTTATCCATAAACCATGGCAAAATGCGCATTTGATGCAGTCAATTCGCACTATTTTAAGTTTAGCCCCCCTGCCCCCAAAGGGGGAGATACCGACTGCAAACTCCTCCTTTGGGGGCAGGGGGGCACGTCAAAAACTCAATCTACTATATGATTTTAGCCATATTATAGGTGAAGATTCTGCTTTTTTGAGGATATTGGAAACCATCGGCAGAGTAGCTGCTACAGATGCTTCCGTATTGATCATGGGTGAAAGCGGCACTGGAAAAGAGTTAATTGCCGAAGCGCTTCATCAAAATAGCCCGCGCAATAGGAAGCCATTTATAAAGGTGAATTTGGGTGGTGTTTCGACGAGTTTGTTTGAAAGTGAAATGTTTGGTCATGTGCGAGGCGCTTTTACGGATGCGCGCTATGACCGCACGGGACGGTTTGAAATGGCAAACAAAGGCACTATTTTTTTAGATGAAATTGGCGATTTGGATTTGTCGAGTCAAGTAAAACTGTTGCGTGTTTTACAAGATAGAACGTATGAAGTGCTGGGGAGTAGCCGTACTAAAACGCTGGATGTCCGCGTGGTTTGTGCTACCAATCGGCATTTGGAAGACATGGTTTTGAAAAATACTTTTAGAGAAGATTTACTTTACCGTATCAATTTGATAACCGTCAA
>JAYTON010000747.1:0-1551 GCA_043747725.1 Saprospiraceae bacterium | reverse complement strand
TGTAGCGTCGGGTTTCAACCCGATGAAAAGGGTTTCAACCCGATGAAAAGGGTTTTAACCCGATGAAAAGGGTTTTAACCCGATGAAAAAATATAGAATGTGGTGTAATCGCAAGACAGCAAGGATTGTTGTTCTTTATCTTCTGTCGTTTGGCGTTTTTTAGTTTGTTATTTTTATTTTGTAAAGAATTTTTCTTTATTCTTTTTGTGCTATACGAAGATAGAGGCATTTGGTTTAAAAAGCAAGTTTTTTATTTTTTTTTTTGTATATTTTTTTAATTATTTTAGAAAATACAGAATTATTGACAGTCCAGGCATTTGGGCGCGTTATTTTGACTTCGTTGTTAAAAAGACCTTTGACTGTTTGCGTAGATTGAATTTAATTGACATATATTAGATTTTTCATTATAATATAGTTGTTTTATTTTTTTAAAAAAGTGTTTTGTTTAATATTCTATAAGTATCTGCACAAAAATACTTGTGAATAAAAACGTATCTTTGCGTTCTATGCGAGTAAATAAAATAGAATTGAGCGCGGAAGCCTCAGAAGCCTTACAGTTAGGTCGTCGCACTGGTACAAGCCATTGTTACCGCAATCGTTGTCACGCCATATTATTAAAATCAGAGGGCAGATATTCAGAAGAAGTAGGAAAGATTTTAGGGATGAGCCATAATACGGTTAATTCTTGGTTGAAACGCTATAAGACATCTGGAATAGTTGGTTTAGCTACGGCACCAGGTCGGGGTCGCAAGCCATTGATTTCGGTTGAATTAGACAAAACATCAATAGAGACTAAGGTATCGGAACATCGACAACGGGTTAGTGTAGCCCAGACGGAATGGGAAACAGAAAAGGCAGACAGGACAGTAAGCCGCGCGACGTTTCGTCGTTTTTTAAAAGAATTGGCGGACGATACAAGCGTATTCGGAAGCGTTGCAAAGGGATCGAGGGAGTAGATAACGTGTTGAAAGCCAGCAAAATCAAAGATTTAGAGTTATTGGAAGAATTATGCCGTAACGGAGAGATTGATTTATTTTTTGGAGATGAGAGCCATTTTTGCAGTGAGGGTTACGTGCCACGCGGTTGGCAATTTCCAAATGAACGAGTAAGTATAGCGGTAGAAAAAGGCTTTAAAATTAACTGTTTAGCCTTGATTAACCGAAATTCAACCTGTATCTGGAAGACGACAACCGAAAATATTAATGGTCAATTTGTGGTCGATTTTTTTAATGATTTTGCGGCTAAACTGACCAAAGAGACATTTGTAGTCTTAGATAATGCAAGTTTTCATAAATCTAAACTCGTTAAAGCAAATATAGAAAAATGGCAACAAAAGGGGTTATTTATCTTTTACATTCCACCTTACTCGCCAGAGTTAAATATTGCAGAAACCTTATGGCGCATATTAAAAACGTTGGAGTTAAGACCACAAGATTATACTACCCTACAAACTTTGACCAACCGATTAGAAGAACGATTAGACGCTATTGGTAAAAAATGGAGTATAAAATTTTCAGAATTTAATCACAAGTAATTTTGTGCAGATACTTA
>JAYTON010000746.1:0-4310 GCA_043747725.1 Saprospiraceae bacterium | reverse complement strand
GACTTGTTATAAGCCAGCGTGATGCCGAAGTAATAATTCCGTTTGTTGAAATCGAGGTAATTGTAGTTTCCTTTGCCAATGGATTGACCCCTCAGTATTAGCGGGCTATTGGCAAGCAAAAGGAAGCAAATGAAAGTTGTAACCTTCGTTATGCTTTGAAAGCCGTGTAAATAGAACTGATTCCGATTGTGAGAGACTTGCATGATGTATTTTTAAATCCGGTTTTTTCTAACACTTTTAAAAAATTGTCGCCGTCGGGGAATGCTTGTACAGACTCATATAAATATGTGTACGCGCGATTATCTTTTGATGTCATTTTACCGATTAACGGAAGGATGTTTTTAAAATAGAAATTGAAAAGTTGACGGAAAGGGAATACGCGTGGTTGTGAAAATTCAAGAACCACTAATTTGCCTTTAGGCTTCAAAACTCTTTGCATTTCAGACAAACCCCGTTCCAAGTTTTCAAAATTCCTCACCCCATAAGCAACGGTGATGGCGTCGAATTTATTGTTTTCAAATGGCAGGTTTTCCGAATCACCGACTATCATGTCTATCGTTCCCGACATCCCCTCAGTCACAATTTTCTTTTTGCCAATATTCAACATTTCAGGCGAAATGTCCAGACCTATAATGTGTAAGTCTTTGATATTCAATTGTTTAATCGTATTAATTGCCACATCACCTGTACCAGTAGCTACGTCTAAAATGAGCTGAGGTTGCACATCATTCAACTCTGCTATCATTTTTCGACGCCATACTTTATCAATTCCGAGCGATAGAAAATGATTCAGAAAATCGTAGTTCTTAGCAATATTATCGAACATCTTCGACACTTGTTGCTTCTTACTGCCAGCGGCTTCATAAGGTTTTACTTCCATTTTTATATAGATATTAGATATTTAGATGTTAGATATTAGACATTAGATGTCATTAGAATTCTAACGGTCTAACATCTAAATATCTAACGTCCATAATTAATGTTCATGCCCAATAATACCACTCTGATTCGGTATTTCAACTTCAATAACCGCGTCATATTCAAGAATAACGCATTGGCAACCAAGGCGCGACTCTAAGCGTGGATTGGTAGCGCGGTCAATGAAATCCTCTTCTTTATCAGAGATTTCCTCCAAATATTCATCCCCTCTCAATATATATACGTGGCAAGTGCTACAAGCACATACGCCACCGCAATTATGATTCAGATGCACATCGTGATCTTCAGTAATTTCGAGAATAGAATAGCCTGCTTCAGCGTTGACGGTTTTTGGAGCGATGCTTTTATCTTCAAAAGTAAATTTTACAATAGCCATAATTCATTGATTTACAATGATTTGTTTAAAAATCAAATGTTGTTTTGCAATTTGCGCTGCAAAAGTACATTTAAGATACTGTGATAACAAATTTGACAGTTTGAAGTTTTTATTTTTCAGAAAATATTGAAAATAAGAATGTTTGAAAAGAATGCGCCACTTTCCAAAACTTGTCAATTCTATGACCTATTTTTGCTTGATAGATTGCTACTAATTTGTATGAATGAACTTTCCTGTACTTTATGATGACACTTTTTAACCTGAATCTTCCGTGGAAAGAGCCTGTTTTTGTCTTCGCACTTATCCTTGTCATCATCTTGATGATGCCACTTTTGATGAAAAAAATCAAAGTGCCTGGCATTGTCGGGCTTATCATTGCGGGCTTTGCTATCGGACCTAAAGGCGGCGGTGTGATTGAATTGGAGACTATCAGGTTATTTTCGACCATCGGTTTGCTCTACATCATGTTCCTCGCAGGGCTTGAAATTGATTTCAGAGATTTCCAAAAAAATAGAAATAAAAGCATTCTTTACGGTGCACTTGTTTTCACCATTCCGTTCATATTGGGCATACTATCATCACTTTATATATTACATTTTTCATGGCTATCTGCTCTTTTGATGGCTTCTATGTACACCACGCATACCCTGATTTCATACCCGATTGTATCCAGATTAGGTGTGACTAAAAACGAAGCGGTAACTGTCACTGTCGGCGGCACTATCGTAACAGATACCGCAGCACTCCTTTTTTTATCGTTTATTACTTCAATGGTGAAGGGTGCAGAAGCCTCGGCGGTGTTGTTGAAAATGGGGGTTGCCTTTGCCATTTTTTTAATATTAGTAATGGGCGTATTTTCAAGAGTTGCTCGATGGTTTTTTAAAAATGTGGAGAGCGAAGGCACTTCTCAATTCATTTTTTCTTTGTTTATCGTCTTTATTTCTGCTGTTACTGCCGAATTAGCCGGTATTGAAGCCATTATCGGTGCTTTTTTAGCCGGACTCACGCTCAATCGTCTGATACCTCATTCATCCGTTTTGATGAACCGCGTCAATTTTACAGGGAATGCTATATTTATCCCCATATTCCTCATCAGCGTGGGTATGAGGCTTGATATGAGCGTTTTGGTATCGGATTGGTCAACGTGGAAAGTGATTATTTTGATGCTTTCGGTCGCCATTACAGGCAAGTGGTTGGCGGCATTTATTGGTCAGAAAATCTTTAAATATTCGATTGTTGAGCGCAATCTCATGTTCAGTCTGAGCGTGTCCAAAGCGGCTGTAGCATTGGCTGTTGTACTGACAGGTTTTGAGTTAAAATTGTTCGATGTGAGTATTTTAAATGGTACAATTGTCGTCATTTTAGTTACTTGTTTGATTTCAACTTTTATCGCTGAAAATGCCGCTAAAAAGGTGGCAATCAAGGAGTTAGAGAAAATTGGCAAAGATACTGAGGGGGTCGAGCGCATCCTTGTACCCATTGCGAACCCTGCCAATTTTGAGCAACTGATTGACCTCGCCATCCTCATCAAAAACCCTCAATCCGATGAGCCAATTTACCCACTTTCAGTCGTCAATGACGATGCTGAATCTAAAAAACGGATACTCATAAATGATAAATTATTCTCCAACGCCATAACCCACGCGCGGGCTGCTGAAGTAAAAGTAGAGGTAGTTTCAAGGGTGGATTTGAATGTTGCGGGCGGCATCGTTCGGGCAGCAAAGGATTTAGCCATCAGCGATGTCATCATTGGTTGGAGCGGTAAAGCCAATGCAGTAGATTTTTTCTTTGGCAACATTATGTCGCAATTGCTTCAAAATAGCCCTCAAACGGTCATGGTTTCTAAGGTTCTGCAGCCTATTAATACTTTTTGGTGTATTCATGTTGTGGTACCGCTCAATGCTGAGTTGGAAACGGGCTTCAATCATTGGCTCTTAAAGCTTATCCGTCTGACAGGTCAGTTGGGGGCGCGTTTGGTTTTTTATGTTGTTGAAAAGGATGTTAAACATTGGCGTAAAATATTAGCCAGTCATAAATTATCCCAAGCTGATTTTAAAAATTTAGTGGATTGGGAGGCTTTTGAAAGCCTTTCAAATACTTTGGCAGATAACGATTTATTGCTCATTGTCAGTGCCAGACCGCATACTTTGTCGTATTCCAAATATATGGAACGTTTGCCCCGCGTCCTATCCGATAAGTTTGAAAACACTTCATTCGTCATTCTTTTTCCCGAACAAGCGGCTGATACTGAGGGGGTAGGGGTGAGCGGACAATTTATTACATAAAATAAACATAAAAATCTGATTGAATTTTGATATTTTTGTAAGAATTAAAAATACTTGGATATGCGTACTCTAATCCTCACTTTCGCATTTATTATTTCTGTTTTCCACCTAAAAAGTCAAACAACCACGACAACTTATGCTGAAAAATTAGACTATCCAAAAGGGTCAAAAGTCGTAATCATGCACGTTGATGATGTAGGAATGTCGTATGATTCGAATGAAGGAGCAATCCAAACTATTGAAAAAGGCGTAGCCAATTCATTGAGTATGATGATGCCTTGTCCGTGGGTGCCAAGTTTTATGCATTATTTGCAGGCACACCCCTCAGTAGATGCCGGAATTCACCTTACTTTGACGTCTGAATGGAAAAATTACCGTTGGCATCCGCTCATAGGTTACCATGAAGCCAAAGGACTCGTAGATAATGAGGGGGCGTTTCACCACTCCGTTGAAGAGGTTGTGAAAAATGCTTCGCCGGATGAAGTAGAGGCTGAAATCAGAGCGCAAATTGCCCGATTTCGCTTATTTGGCTTAGAGCCGACGCATTTGGATTCGCACATGGGTACTCTGTTCGCGTCGCCAGCTTTTACTGAACGATATATTAAGGTGGGCATTTCAGAGCATATTGCAGTGATGTTTCCGGGCGGACATTGTACGGTGATTAGTCAATTGAGAAAGTCAAAACCAGAAGAAATCAAGCAATATCAAGC
>JAYTON010000745.1:0-2590 GCA_043747725.1 Saprospiraceae bacterium | reverse complement strand
CGTTGTCATGCTCACTACATCATCTGCGCAAAAGGAATTGACCCACACGCTCGGAGCCAGAGCATTTATAAAAAAACCCTGGGATGGAAAAGTACTCTATACCCAAATTGAGCAAATGATTAATTTAGATTTTATCATCGATGGTGATATTGCTAATCAAACTTTTCAAGTAGAATATTCGGCTTAATCAACCGCAGAGTAGCACGGACTTCAGTCCGCTGACTATAAAAATCTGACTATAAAAATTTTACTTCTAATTAAAAACTACACAAATGAAAAAAAATGTCTTACTCCTCGTTTCATTGAGCATCGCTTTTTTCATCGCCGCTATGTCTCTTTTACAATGTACTGATTCTACAAAAGATCAAACACCTACATCTAAAAACGATAAAGAAAGCGATGACCCCATTGCGGCTAACGCCAAACAAATGCTTGAAGAAGGCAAACACACATTTCGTTTTGAAACTTTTGGGGACGAATCTTATTGGACAGATGCCCTTCAATTGAACAAAGCCATTCTCGGAGAAAAAAATGGGGGCTTGGGTGCGGGTCTATCTCCTAAAGCCGCATTAGCAGCTGGATTAAAAGTTGATATGGATGTTATTCCTGCTGATGTGGCAGCCGCTATAAAAGCTGGAAAGGTCAATTTAGACGACCCCTCAGTAACACTCACACTTTTGCAACTCAACGCCGTAGTCGGAGTAAAAGGTTCCTTCGATAACAATAAAAAACTTATTTCTATTGGTTTAACATGCGCTTCATGCCATTCAACAGTTGATAACTCCTTTGCGCCCGGTATTGGTCATCGTTTAGACGGTTGGGCAAACCGCGATTTAAATGTGGGCGCGATTGTTTCTATGGCACCTAATTTAAAACCCCTCACCGACGCTTTGGGTGTGGACGAAGCTACTGTTAAAAAAGTGTTGGCAAGTTGGGGACCCGGTAAATTTGATGCGCTGCTCAATTTAGATGGCAAAGCCTTTCGTCCCGATGGCAAATCAGCCGCTACTCTTATCCCCGAAGCATTCGGTCATGCAGGTCATACGCTACACACGTGGACTGGCGGATGGGGTGATGTCACTTATTGGAATGCTTATGTTGCCAATCTCGAATTGGCTGGCAATGGTACATTTTGGGATGAACGATTGAATGATGCTAAAAAATATCCCGTCGCTGCCAAAACAGGGGCAGGAAATAAACGCAACAATCCCGATAAAATAACAGATAAACTCGCTGCTTTACAGTTTTACCAATTGGCAATACCTGCACCTAAAGCACCTGACAGCATTTATAATAAAGAAGCCGCTCAACGCGGCATGTCTGTATTTAATGGTAAAGCTAAATGTGCTACTTGCCATGTGCCACCGCTCTTCACCGAACCCGGTTGGAATACCCACAAAGCATCAGATATAGGGATTGACGACTTTCAATCAAACCGTTCGCCCGACAAAACATATGTTACTCAAGGGCTGAAAGGCTTGTGGACACATACAAAAGGTGGTTTTTATCACGATGGTAGATTCGCAACTTTGATGGATGTGGTTAATCATTACAATAATTTCAAAAAACTTGCATTGATAGAGAATGAAAAGAATGATTTGGTAGAATATCTTAAATCTCTTTAGGCACACTTATTTAGTGATTATTATTGAACTTTTTTGTTCTCAAAATGGGGAAAATTCGCTCATGTACTGAGGGGGTATTCGATTTCGGATTTTGGATTTCGGTGAGTTTCCAGCCCAAGCCATGCCTTCGGGAGAAATCCGAAATCTAAAGTGTGAATTATGTAACTAATTACAAAAGTTATATAACATCTTGAGAAGTGAAAGTGCTTATCTTTGATTTAATCATTCTAAAATCTATATTATGCCTCTAATCAATGTTTTAATCGTACTAATTGTTGTCGGCGTTCTGCTTTGGCTTGTAAACGCTTATATCCCAATGGATGGCAAAATCAAAAGTATCCTCAATGCAGTTGTTGTCATTGTCGTGATTATTTGGTTGCTTCAAGCCTTTGGGCTGATGGGTTCTATCAAAAGCATCCGTATTTAAATATCGCTCTAATTAAAATGCGTAAATTAAAAATAATACGCACAAGGCTGCGATTCAAGATACTAATGTCGATATGCCAAAAAGAAATTGAAGAACGACCCCCTCAGTAAATTATGGGTAATGGGTGATTGGAGATGGGTAATATTACTCATTACTTATTTCCCATCACTCATATTTTATTGAGGGGGTCGTTTTGGTATCAGTCGAACGCTCAGTAGCATTATATGAACGCTCAGTAGCATTATATGAACGCATAGTAGCATTATATGAACGCATAGTAGCATTATATGAACGCTTATATGCATATATTGAGCGCATAGTAGCATAAAATGACTTGTTGAAAATAAATTGTTTGCCCCCTAACCCCCAAGGGGGAACACTTTGGAAGTACAATTAAATTAATGCTATAATTTTGAATTACTTCGAAAGCGATCCCCCTTGGGGGTTAGGGGGCAAACTAAAAATAACTAAAACCTGTGAAATTATACATCAAGTACATGGTCAGCACCCGTTGCAAAATGATGGTGAAAGAAGAGTT
>JAYTON010000744.1:0-1990 GCA_043747725.1 Saprospiraceae bacterium | reverse complement strand
CAAGTATTTTTTATCGTCGGTATAATTGATGTAATCATAAATAGCGTAAGCAATCGCACCGTTCCGATGTATTTCCTCAAAGGTGATTTCCCATTCGTTATGACATTCTTCACCGTTGATAGTGACCATCGGATACAAAGCTGCCCCCTCAGTAAAACCGAGTTTTTGAGCGTTTTCAATGGCTTTTTGAAGGTGTTTGTAGCGATAAACCAAGAGATTGCGCGCTACTTTTTCCTCTGCATTCACTAAATAAAATGGAAGGCAATAAGCTTCGGTATCCCAATAAGTAGAGCCACCATATTTTTCACCTGTAAAACCTTTTGGTCCGATATTAAGGCGCTCATCTTCGCCTGTATAGGTTTGATTGAGCTGAAAAATATTGAAACGGATGCCTTGTTGAGCCGACACATCGCCTTCAATCACAATATCAGATGCTTCCCATTTGGCAATCCAAGCTGCTGCTTGTTCTGCTAAAGCCGATTCAAAACCTTTCTTTTCAAAATTTTTCAAAACCTCTTGCGAGCGTTTTAACAACTCTTCTTTCGGATGATTTTCAGAAGATAAAACTGAGGCATATTTATACACCACAATTTCAGACCCCTCAGTAATTTTCAAATCAACCGTACAAGCAGCATATTTATCCCGCTTTCGCCGAAAGGCTACAAAATCATCTACTTCTTTTTCATCTACGAATAGGCGGAATTTCATACCTGTCGCTACATGAAAATCCGTTTTTTTAGTAGAAGCAATGACGAAAGCTTGAGCATTTTTAACCAATTTGGTTTCTTCATTCCAAAACTTCTCGTCCCAATTCGTATCTTTATTAGAAACATCGGCATCTACTGAGGGGGTAATGGATATTTTACCAGAGAAATTGACCGATTTTACGGCGTAGCGAATAGCACCACATTCATCATCCACAATCGAACAAAACCGTTTTGAATGTATCTCAACAATTCTACCCAAAGCTGTTTTGACACGGGCTTTGCGCTCTAAAAAGCCTTCGCGCATATTCAAGACCCGTTTGAATTCCAAGACTTCGCATTTGGCTAAATCTAAAATTTCACCATCCAACTCGACATCAATACCAATCCAAGACGGGGCATTTAAGACCTTGGCGAAATATTCAGGGTAGCCATTTTTCCACCAACCCACTTTGGTTTTATCGGGATAATAAACGCCTGCAACGTAAGTGCCTTTGAGCGTTTTGCCTGTATAAGTCTCTTCAAAATTGGCGCGTTGCCCCATCCGTCCATTGCCGATAGAGCAAAGTGATTCGGAGATTTCATTGTATTCAGGTGCAAAACCTTCTTCCACGATACACCATTCATCGTGTTTGATGTAGTTTTTCATTCTTAATTGGATATTATTTTAAAAAGCAGATTGTAGAAATTGAAAATTGAGTGCTTTATTTTCGATTTCCCCCTAACCCCCGAAGGGGGAACACATTGGAAGATAATTAAATTAATGCTATAATTTTGTATTACTTCGAAAACGTTCCCCCTTGGGGATTAGGGGGAAATCGATAATAAAGTTACTATTTTAAAGAACTCACAGAAGCGGATAAAGCTTCCAAAACTTCGCTATAATCAATATATTCAAAGCCCGGAATCACGATATGCGCTTCATCCAACACATCATGATTGCCTACGCCGACTGTATAAAAGCCACCATCTATTGCTGCTTCAACACCTTTTTCAGCATCTTCAAAGACGATGCATTCCTTGGGTTCAGCACCAATAGCTTGTGCACCCAAGAGAAAAACCTCAGGGTCAGGTTTGCTACGAGTTGTTTTGTTGCCGTCAATGATAGCATCGAAATAATGTATTAAGCCGATGCGTTCGAGAATAGTGACAGAGTTTTTACTGGCTGAGCCCAATACAATTTTGATTTTGCGTTTTTTCAAATCATCCAAGAAGTTTTTCACACCGGGCAAAGTTTCATCGGGCGACATATGGGTAATGAAATCTAAATACCAAGCATTTTTTTT
>JAYTON010000743.1:0-7142 GCA_043747725.1 Saprospiraceae bacterium | reverse complement strand
CCCATGAAAGCCTATAAATTGCCTGTGGCAAAGGAAATAGTGCCGTTTTTAAATTTCAGCAGTTTAGATAATGCTTTGATGGAATTAAAAATAGCCGCTGAAGATTTCCAAAAACTCTACGAAAAATCCACGCAATTACCAGCTGATAAACAAAATCAGCTCAATAAAATTCTTTACAAAGCAGAACGCAGCCTGTTACAAGAGAAAGGTTTGCCAAGAAGAGCTTGGTACAAACACCAAATCTACGCGCCCGGTTATTATACGGGTTATGGCGTCAAAACATTGCCCGGCATCCGCGAAGGCATAGAAGAAAAACATTGGAAAGAAGCGCAAGAGCATATCGAAATCGTCGCTAAAACTATTCGAACTTATATTGGGGAGATTAATAAGGCGACGGGGTTGTTGAGGTAATATTTTTATCCTAACTTTCCGTTGTTAAAACGACATTTCATCTTAACTAAACAACAACCGCTATGGATAGAAGACAATTCACGAAAAACCTTTTTGCAGGCTCTGCTTTTTTATCAATAAACTCAGCACTTACTGAGGGGGTGCCTGTATTAGAAACGCCATCTAAACAAACGCCTTTCAAAATGCACTATGCACCACATTTCGGCATGTTTGAAAACTCGGCAGGTAAAGACCCCATTGACCAACTTAAATATATGAGCGAAATGGGCTTCACTGCTATGGAAGACAATGGCATGATGGGACGAACCGTTGAAATTCAGAAAAAAGTGGGTGAAACAATGGCTCAATTGGGTATGACTATGGGCGTTTTTGTCGTCGGCTTTGATAATTGGCCTCCAAAAACGACATTGGCTTCGGGCAATATGGAATGGCGTGAAAAGTTCTTGAAAACATGCCGTGAAGCGGTGGAAGTGGCTAAACGCTGCAATGCTAAATGGATGACCGTCGTACCCGGTAATTTTGACCGCACAATCGCTATGGGTTTTCAAACGGCGAATGTGATTGAATCTTTGCGGCAAGCGGCGGCTATTTTTGAACCACATGGTTTGGTCATGGTATTAGAACCTTTGAGCGATAATCCTGACTTATTTTTACGGCATTCCGACCAAACCTTTATGATTTGTAAAGCGGTGAACAGTCCATCATGTAAAATCCTCTTCGATATGTGGCACATGCAACGCAACGAAGGCAATATGATAGATAATATGGATAGAGCATGGGCTGAAATCGCCTATTTCCAAATTGGCGACAATCCCGGACGCAATGAACCGACAACGGGCGAAGTGAACTATAAAAATATTTTTAAGCATATTTCTAATAAAGGTTTCAAAGGCGTTCTGGGCATGGAGCACGGCAATTCTGTCAAGGGGAAAGAAGGTGAAATGAAAGTGATTGAGGCTTACCGAGCGTCAGATATTTAATGAGTAATGGTTAATAAGTAATGGACAATGGGTAATGGGCATCAAAATACTGGAAATACTGAGGGGTGTATCGACTCAGATTTCCCTCTACTGCTTATTACCCATTACCTATAAAATATAAAATAAAGTAAGCCAACACACCTTGAGAAGTAATCAAAGCCTGCCAATAAATATCTTCGGCTTTTGTATAAAACACAGTACGAAGAGCGAGAAAAGTGCTGAAAATGAGCAAGTTAGATGTGTTGAATAAATGCCAACCAAAATAAATTCCTAAGCCAATTAATGCTAAACCAAATAGCCTTGCTGTTTTGTCACCTAATAAAACGGCGAAGGATTTTATCTGTGCATGGGTGTCGCCTTTGATGTCTCTCACATCATTGGTGTGGATTTGAAGCATGATAAAACAGGCTATCATCATACCCAAATTGAAAATGATAGAGCTTGGCGGAAGGATTGAATCGGTAGAAAAAACAGGAAATAAGACGGTCAAAAGCACCCATAAAAAAGCCACTAAAATGACTTTCATAACGGGTAATGATTTGAGAGTATAGCTTTTAGAGCCTATTTTAAATTCAGTGGTATAAAGCAAACAAGGAATGATGCCGATTAAAACAGGGAGAAATATATGCAATCTAAATGGTAAAACGATGGTGACGAGAATAGAGACTATCCAAATCAGTTTTTTTAAAAAAGGTTGCGATGCATACCACGCAGAACGCTCGGGGTTATTAGTCCAATCGGCTTGCGAAATGTTGAGTCTATCGAGCGTATAAAAAACCCAAGTGAAGGCAAAAGACAATGCGATTAAGATAAAATCCGGCTTCAGATTCAAGGTTTTGTAGGTCAAGCCCGTCCACGCAACGGCTTCCAATGCCATCGGAATATTGCTCCACAATAAAACTTTATAGCATCGCACTTTAAAATGCTTTGGTTAAAACTTTGAGGCGAACGAGGTATTCATAAGAAGTAGCAGGGTTTTGCAAATTTAAGCCGTCGAGTGAATTTAATAAACTCGACATGACATATTTTTGAACCAGTTGTGGCTCAATGCCTTCAATAAATATATCGCCCATTTTGTATTGGCTGCTAAATTCCTTTTTCCATAAATTATCAAAAGCCGACAGGGTTGCTTGGTTTTCGGTATTTTCAACCAGGTATTCACTCACCGTTTCAGCCGCATAAATGCCTGTTTTGATAGCATAAGAAATGCCTTCGGCTGTTATCGGATTAACAAAACCACCGGCATCACCGATTAAAATCAAATTGTGACGCACCCGCGACCAGCTAAAATCGCCAAAAGCCAAAGGAATTTTCCCACCTTTTAAAATACCTTCCAATTTAGCATGTTTCAATTTTTTAGAAGCAATTGGATGGTTTTCAACAAAATCATACATCAGTTCTTTGATGTTGATTTTCCTATCTTCTACTATATTTTGAAAAGTACCGCCGCCGATATTCGCTGTCGTTGCCGAGGTCGGGAATATCCAAAAATAGCCTGGCAGTATATCATCTGAAAAATATACTTCAATCGTATTATTCAAATCCGCCACATTGCTGTAATAACCACGCACCGCCAAAGCACACGATTGGGGGTCTTTGTTTTCTTTACCCAAAATGGAATTAACACCCGTTGCATCTATCACAACCGCCGCTTCACAGAGAGCTTCGCCATTAATTTCAACGGCTGTTACTTTATCGCCTTCATATCGCACGCCTGTGACTTTAGTATTCGGTAAAAATGTAACGGATTTATAGGAAATAGCTTTCTCTAAAAGGATATTATCAAATTCATGGCGGCTGATGATATAGGCGAGTGCCTCTTCGGAAGGGGGTTTTTCAAAAATGAGTTTGGTATTATCTCTAAAAACTAAGGTATAGCCGTTGGTCAAAAAGGTGCTGCTTGATTTAATGGCTTCGTCTAAGCCCAAGCGTTTTAAAGCGGGCATAGCTTTGTAAGTGACACCATCGCCACAGGTTTTATCCCTCGGAAAATTTTCTTTATCAATCAATAAAACCGAATGGCCTTTTTCTCCTAAAATGGCAGCAGCCGAAGAACCCGCGGGACCCGCACCAGCAATTATGACATCGTATTTTTTCATAGTGTAAAATATTACCCCTTGAGGTAGGCTATTTGAATAATTTAGTTTGATAATTAAAGGTATTATTAAAATGGCAATTACCCTTGCAAAAAAAGTGGGGCAATACTGAGGGGTGCTTAAAATTGTAACAACTCTTAATACATAAGGTTGCCATTATTATTCCTAAGTATTTTATGAAAGATAATAAAACTGCCTTATGAACAAGTCCGTCAGGCAGTAAAAACAAAAAACAGATAGAATGAAATACAAAAAACACAATTTATCATTTATCTTCCATTCGAAAATGACTATAATTTCATGAATTTTTTGACCGTCGCTTCACTATCATTAGCAATGCGGACGAAATAAGTGCCGTTGGTCAATCGGCTGATATCTATTGTTTTTTCAAATTCTTGGATGCCTGCGTCGAATGTCTTTTTCAATAACAAACTGCCTTGTAAATTATAAATATCCACCGTCACGGCTTTTCTTTTGCTGTTATCAAAACCCACTGTGATGGTGTTAAGCGCAGGATTTGGATGTAAAGCGGCTCTCAAAGTTTGTGGCAAATCCTGCGTGCGTGTCGTAGCGGAAGCAAGTGTGACAGCAATATTGCGCATCGCAATGCCGTAACCGATTCTACCCACTAATGTAGCAGCACTAGTACCGAGATTGACTGTATAAAGGTTGTCAAAACCGCCCGAACCTGTAATATTCGCCATCAAATAAGCGGAATCCACCAAAGGTGCTTTCTTTGAAAAGACATCTAAATCAACAGTGTAATCAGCAGGATCTAATGTTAAACCCAAATCGCCGACAGTGCCTAAGAATCCACCATTGGCAGAGTTTTGATTCACTAAATTGTTCAATGTAGCATCAATATCATAGAGTTGAGTAGCTGTTGAGCCGCTATATGAACCTGTATAGGCTGCTGTAACTGGCAATGGTGTTTTGCCTGTGTTCACATCGGTCGTTTTATAAGTCAACGCTGTGTCAACAGTCACCGTTATTGGATTGACCATTAGATTCAAGCGATAATTATTGCGGTTTGCTGCGCTGATAATGCGCAAACGATTAGCCACAGGGTTAAAATCGAAGGCAACTTGTGCTGCACCAAGTGCCAATTTGAAAGAATCTGCTCCTGCATATACGCTCAATGCGGCAGTTGTATCATTCAATGTATAAATAGTCGCCACCGAATCCGTGCTGCGGTAGCCGAGCGCATAAATCAAAAGATCTTGTGGGCGCATTGGCGGCGGCGGATATGCCCCCTTAAAAAAAGGCAAGGCACGCTTCAAAAACTCACCCAACTATTCTGCCCACACATGGGGCGCACTTCCTATTTTGATTCCGTGCCAGAAGGTTTTGATGAGTGAGGGGTTTTATTTGTACGCATCCTCATTTAAATAATAAAATATTTGCTTATTTTTAACCCTAATAAAGAAATCCTATTCAATCGTGAAAGAATCTTATAAATCCTGATTCAAAGATTATGTCCGAACTCGCCTTAAAACTTATCCGCGAAGCAAAAGAAACCCATGCTACCCGTCTCGACCTCGGTAATTGTGGACTGACGCAATTGTCTGATGAATTGTTTGAATTGACTTGGCTGGAGGAGTTGAATTTATGTTCTGAGGCTTGGTATTATGATTTTGAGAAAAATACTGAAATAAGCATTATCAGTTCTAATGGTATCCCAAATAATTTTAAAAAAATTCCTACCGAATTTAGTAAATTAGAACAACTTAGAAACTGTTTTAAAACCGAAAAATGAGCAAAAAGTACTCAAAATGGTTGTAATAGAAGTTCCTAATTTCTAAAAACTTTTTATAAATCGGAGTGAAGGATATTTATCACTTGAAGATTACAATACAAAAATATATTCATTAGGAAAAAGAATACCCGAAATAACTGAAGGTGACCCACAATATATTGCATGGTGTATTGAAAATATAGAAAGGTTTTATGTTGATATAGAAGATATGATTGAACTCCAAAATCTTGAAGTTTATAAATTTATTGGAATTGAAGTCACCTTAAGTGATTGCTCTGAAAATTACTACAATTATAAGCATAAAATGAATATTTACAAATACAACTACCCTAAGAAAGTAGTAGAGCTTAATGAAAAAAAATATAAAAGCTATCATATTGATACCGAACAAAGAGATAGCAAATATAAGGGCTCCTCATACGAGAACTATAATGGCTATAATGGTTGGAGTGATGACGTTATTGATTCTGCTTTTGAAGGCGATCCTGAGAATACATGGAATGTAGATTAATAAAAGTAGTAAATTACAAGAAGCATTTGGGAAAATTAAGTAGGGTCTACGTGAAACTTATGGTTGCTTTGGAAATCCAAATATTATTCTAAAATTTGTTATCTACTACCCCTCAATCCTCACCGAAGTCATCGTCAAAGACCCCATGACAGGTTTATCATTAAAAAACGATACCGTTTCGTTCTTTTCTTTCAAACCCAAGACATATAAGAGAGGATAATAATGATCGGGCGTGGGAATCGCTAATTTGCCGATGGTGCCGAAATTCTCGTAATTAATCAACGGTTGGTGGTTATCGTCGAGGATGAGTTTTTTGAAAGTATTGTTCATCTCGATTGCCCAATCGAAGCCAAATTCAGGCGTATCAACTTTGTCCCAAGCTGCCATGCGGAGGTTATGCACCATATTACCACTGCCGATGATTAAGACGCCTTTTTTCCTCAAAGCCGCTAATTCCTTAGCCAAATCGTAGTGATACTGAGGGGATTGATGAAAGTCAATGCTGAGTTGCAAAACAGGAATATTGGCATCGGGATACATGTGGCGCACCACCGTCCAAGTGCCATGGTCGAGTCCCCAATCATGGTCTAAGCCGACAGCCGTTGAATGAATCAAATTGACAGCAGTTTGAGCCAATTCAGCATTGCCGGGCGCAGGGTATTCCACATCAAATAAGGCTTTCGGAAAACCGCCGAAATCATGTATTGTTCTGGGCTTTTGCATAGCCGTGATATGCGTACCGCGTGTCAGCCAATGCGCCGAAATGCACAAAACGGCTGTGGGTTTTGGTATTTCTTTACCTATTTGTTGCCAGCGTTGCGAAAATTCATTATCTTCAATCCCATTCATCGGCGAACCATGCCCGATGAATAGAAGTGGCAACCGCTCGTCTTGCTCTGAAAGTGAATCGTTTAAGGCTTGAAAGGAACTCAGTGTGGACATAGTAGTAACTGCTGTTATCAGTTTTAAAAAATCTTTTCTTTTCATAGTAATAACAATTTAGAAAAATAAAGGTTTTATTTATAAAAAGTGTAACCATATGAAATGTATTTTTTTAATACCATAGGCACATACGACATATAGTTTTTTCATTTTGTAAAAACCATAAATCATGATACGCCGCCCTCGTTATATATATTCTATAGTGCCTCGAAAGAGAATCAACCATAGACAGGCATTGAAAATCAGCATTGTGGTGATTATAGGTTTGATGTATTTTAATAAACACTATTACATAAAAGCACCTCAAGATAGAAGTTTAATCGGTCTATTCGGTTTAGATAAACGGGAGCTTAATCCTTATTCTTCTAACACTGCTCTAAATTCGCCATCTATAAATAATACGCCGCAAGAAGCTTATATTCCTAAAAGTTATAATGAAATCCCTA
>JAYTON010000742.1:0-3862 GCA_043747725.1 Saprospiraceae bacterium | reverse complement strand
ATTATAAGTCGGTATTTTATAATCGATTTTAGGGGGAGCCACTCTAAAAACCCGTCCGCGATTCAAATCTCCTGCTTGATGACCGCCCACGCCCGGATCGTACCAATCCGCCACCATCAACGAGCCATCGGGTGCAACACACACATCTGAAGGACGAAACCATTGATCTCCCACACCTTCCAAAATATTGACAATGCTCGCTTTATATCCTGCGCCATTTTTTTCAACTGGATATGCCCTCACCACATTGGGTCCTGCATCGCTGTGAATCATTTGACCTCTGAACACTGCGGGGAGCAAATCACCCTCATATATGCACATGCCCGTAGGCGAACCCGCGCCCGTTTGTAAGAGATTTGGCACAACGCCCGGGTCGTTGAGATGCCAATGCCGCAAGGGAATTTCATCTTCAATATTTGTCCTGTTTACTTGCCAACCCGCGCCTGTCATTTCATCCGTATAGCCATAATTGCCATAATCCATCACGTAATTGATTCGCACGCCTTTGTTTCCATCATCATCGTTATCGGATTGCCACATCGTGCCGTAGCTATCCACTGCCACTTCGTAATTATTGCGAAAATTATTGCCGAGAACTTCAATTTCAGACATATCAGGATTGCACCTAAAAACCATCCCTTGCTTGTAATTTTTAAGGGAAATCTCTTTGCCTTCTTTATCTTTTAAAACATTGTTGTTTTTATCTTTCAGCGTTTCTCCTGCGTTGCCGAAATTGAAATAAAATTTGCCATCCGGACCAAAAGTAAAGGCGTGCATACCATGATCATGCTGTTTGCCACCAACGCCTTGCATCAAAATCTCTTTTTTATCCGCTTTGCCATCGCCATTTTCATCCGTAAACAGCCAAACGTAAGGACTTTGCGATACGATGGCTTGATTGCCCATCACCCAAATGCCCAATGGGGCTTCAATTTCTACACCTTGGTAAAAAACCGTGCTTTTATCGGCTTTGCCATCGCCGTTGGTATCTTCCAAAATAAGAATTCTATCACCCTCTTTTTTAGTTGGATTTCCCGTAATATCGGGACGATAATTGAACGCTTCGCAGACCCAAACCCGACCTTTATCATCCACGTCAATATTGGTGGGGTTGGTCATCATCGGTTCTGAGGCAAAAAGTTGGGCTTTCAAACCATCCGCCACTTTCAGATTTTTGACGGCATTTTCAGGCAAGCGTTTTTCATTTTCAGGCAGAGTATCGCCAAAGCGAAGATTTTGAAGAAAAGTAGGCGCATTATTAAAGCGATTGATTAAAAAAAAGCTGCTCAATAAAGGCAAAACAAGCAATAGCTTAATTGGATGTGAGATTCTCATTGGTCATGTCAGATTTTATTGAAGAAAATATGTTTGACAAATCTAAAAATAATCTTTCAATTTCTTTGATTTCAAATATTAATTTTCTTATTTTTGTGAAATGACGATTATTAATCGACATATCAAAAAAACAGCAGTTTACAATTTACTAAGTCCTGCCGTTGCGTGATGCCTTTTTGAAGGCGTCTGGCAACGGCTATTTTCACCCCCTCAGTATGTTTCGTACTGAGGGGGTGATTTTTTTATTTTTAAAACAAACCCTTCATTTTTACCGTAAAAAATCTAATTTTGCGCGCATTTTTAATAAATAATAACAAAGGAATTTCCTTTGAAAGAGAAAAATAAAATAGTTATGGAATACAATCCAAGTAGAATCGAAACGAAGTGGAAACAATTTTGGGCAGAGAACCAAACGTATAAAGTGACGAACGGTGGCTCGAAACCCAAGTTCTATATTTTGAATATGTTCCCTTATCCTTCGGGTGCGGGCTTGCACGTCGGGCATCCGTTGGGATACATTGCGACGGATATTTATGCCCGTTTCAAGCGGCTCAAAGGCTTCAATGTTTTGAATCCGATGGGCTACGATTCGTTTGGTTTGCCGGCTGAACAATATGCGATTCAGACAGGTACACATCCTGCTATTACAACTGAAAATAATATCAAACGCTATCGTGAGCAATTGGATAATATCGGTTTTTCGTTCGATTGGAGTCGAGAAGTCCGCACGTCCGAACCCGATTATTACAAGTGGACGCAATGGATTTTTATGAAACTTTTTAATCATTATTATGATAAAAAAGCGGATAAAGCATTGACTATCAATAGTTTAGTTGAGACCTTTAAAAAAGAAGGCAATGCTCAAACGCAAGCCGTATGCGATGAAGACACCCTCTCAGTATCAGCCGATGTTTGGAACAATTGGAGTGAAAAAGAGCAGCAATTATTTCTTTTGAAATACCGCTTGACTTTTCCTGAAGAGAGCTTTGTGAATTGGTGTCCGCAGTTGGGAACGGTGCTTTCAAACGATGAAGTGAAGGATGGTGTGAGTGAGCGCGGCGGCTATCCCGTCGAGCGCAAATTGATGAAGCAATGGTCAATGCGGATTACGGCTTATGCAGATCGTTTAATAGATGGTTTGAACACTATAGATTGGTCAGATTCTTTGAAAGAGCAGCAACGCAATTGGATTGGTCGTTCTCAAGGGGCAAGTGTGAAATTCCCTTTAGCCCCCCTAACCCCCAAAGGGGGAGATGCGAACGAGAGTCAAATTCCCCCTTTGGGGGCGGAGGGGGCTATTGAGGTTTTTACAACGCGCGTAGATACTATATATGGTGTCACTTTTATGGTTTTAGCGCCTGAGCATGAATATGTAGCGGATTTGACGACTAAAGAACAAAAAGCCGACATCGAAACCTATCAAAAATGGGCGGCTTCTCGCTCAGATGTTGACCGCATGGCAGAGGCGAAAAAAGTGATGGGGGCATTTACAGGTGCTTATTGCATCAATCCATTTAATGGTGAAAAAGTGCCAATTTATATTGCCGATTATGTCTTAGCAGGCTACGGTACAGGGGCGATTATGGCAGTGCCAAGCGGTGATCAACGCGATATGAATTTTGCCAAGCATTTTGATTTGCCCATTATTCCCATTTTAGATGCTCAAAAAGACTTGGAAATAGCGGCTGATAATACAAAAGAAGGGCGTTATATCAATTCGGGCATCATCAACGGCATGAAATATAAGGAGGCAACGGCGACTTTGATTGCATGGCTTGAAGAGCGGGGTTTAGGAAAAGGTAAAATTCAATACCGCATTCGCAACGCCGTTTTCAGTCGTCAACGCTATTGGGGTGAGCCTGTGCCGGCGTATTGGAAAGACGGCGTGCCGTATTTAATTGATGAAAGTGAATTGCCTTTGGTTTTACCTAAAATTGATAAATATTTACCGACCGAAACAGGCGAACCGCCGTTAGGTCGTGCTGAAAATTGGAAATACAGAAGCCCCCCCCAGCCCCCCCAAGGGGGGGGAGTACAAGACTCGGGGGAGGCTTATGAGTATGAACTCAGTACGATGCCCGGTTGGGCTGGTTCCTCATGGTATTTTTATCGCTATATGGATGCCAACAACCCCTCAGTATTTGCCTCAAAAGAAGCGGTAAATTATTGGCGACAAGTGGATTTGTATATGGGTGGCACTGAACATGCCGTAGGGCATTTATTGTATTCTCGTTTTTGGAATTTATTCATGTATGACTTGGGTGTTGTACCTGAAAAAGAATATGCTAAGAAGTTGGTGAATCAAGGGATGATTCAAGGGCGGACTTTATTTTTAACATTGAAAGCAGGGCGTGAATTGCGCGTACCTGTTGAGTTTGCCGATGAGAAAGACCGCTTGACTAAAGCCGCTTATTTGGAAGTAATAGCTGTCGATAATCGCTTTGAAGGCATTGATACTGAGGGGGATATAGATTGGCAAAAAGATGATATGGGCAATGATTTTGTGGTGTTAAGACCTGAGGTTGAA
>JAYTON010000741.1:0-3144 GCA_043747725.1 Saprospiraceae bacterium | reverse complement strand
AACAACATCCAAAACCCGTTTATTGCGCCGATTGAAAGTAGAGGCTATTTTGAATTGTGTTTCAGTTGAATACAGTTCGCCGCTTGTATTTTTACTGCTGCTGCCGATAATGGTATTGCTTTTTTCAGGCAATATTTTATAATCAATTGAAGTGCCCAAACGTTCCATCCATCCTATAATCGCTTGATTATCAACATCTTGTGAGCAAAATATAATTTCTTCAATGCTATAAATTTCTATAATTTTATTTAAATCTATGAGACTACCGAGATACGTTTGATAGTCATTTGTCGGAACAGTGCTGACAATGCCGATGATATTTTTCACGACTTGCGCTTGTGCGAGGAGCATTTTCGCCCGTTCAGATTCCGCAACCGAGCCGACGATAATGAGATTTTTGACCCCCTCAGTACCCAACCTTAAATTCTTATTTTTGATAAAGTGAATGATAAATCTTGAACTGATAATGCTCAACGCCGTCCAAACCGCCCCCAAAATAATGAGCATCCGAGACGACCTTAAACTCAAGTCTAAGAAGCCATAAACCGCCGAAAGCATGACTGTTCCGACCACTACCCCCCTCAGTATTCGACGCATCGAAGCCGGTTTGTCATAGCCACCACTGAAATAAATACTTAATAACCAAATAATTATGTAGATAGGAATATTGAAATATAAAAAAATAGGCTTGATATAATCGGGGTCTTTAAAATAATAACTCGACCAAAAATCTTTTAAAAAATAAAGACCTATAAAAATCAAAACAGCGTCAATAATGGGTAAATTGATTTTTTTAAAAGCATTTGAAAGTAATGTTAAACCTGCGCGAAACCACACCGCAGCTTGCATTAATGCAATAAATAGTGTCGCTTTTTGACCTTGAAAATTCTTTTTGGCAAATATAATCATGGCTCCATAAAAGACACGCACATAATTGAGGCTACCTTTTTTTGTAGATTCTCCTTTGTAGTGAATAATGGTCGTATTAGCTAAATAAAAATTCTTAAAACCCTGATTCACAATGCGATACGACAAATCAATATCTTCGCCATACATAAAAAATGCCTCATCGAGCCAACCGATTTTATCCAAAACCGACCGCCTCAGCAGCATAAACGAACCGACCAAAACCTCACATTCATGCGTTTCGTCCTTGCTCAAATGACCTAAATAATAGCCATTAAAAGTAGGCGATTTTGGAAACAAAGCCTCTAAACCAAACGACTTACAAAAGGCAACCCAAGGCGATGGGAAGCCTCGCTTCGACTCAGGCAAAAATGCCCCACTGCCATCAATCGTTTTCACACCCAAGCCACCCCCCTCAGTATGTGCATCCATAAAAGCCATGCATTTATGAAAAGTATCTTCCGAAACAACTGTATCTGGATTCAATAACAAAACGTATTCACCTATTGATTGAGAAATAGCTTGATTATTAGCCTTTGAAAATCCAACATTTTGTTTATTTTCAATCAATTTTACAAGAGGAAATCGCTCACGCACCATAGCCACCGAATCGTCCGTCGAGTTATTATCCACGACCCACGTTTCTACCGTCAATCCTTCGGAAGCGCGCTGCACAGACAACAACGCTTGCTCCAAAAAATATTTGACATTATAATTAACAATGATAACCGAGAGTTTCATGGAGCAAAAATAAAAAGAAAAGCGACCCCTCAGTAAAGAAGTCGCTTTTTAAAATGGCAGTATATTTTTTTAAGAAAACTTAAATTCAAAAATTATTCAAAAATCTCTCTCACTTTTATTTCAAAACCTTCTACAATTTTAGATTGCAATAAATCATCTATATTTAAAACGTTAAGCCTAACTAATTCATTTTCAATGTTTTCGTATTGCGTAACGGTTAGTTTTTCAGGATGAACAAGCCAGTATTCCCTCACGCCGGAAGTTTCATAAACATATTTTTTATAGCTCATTTCCTTTTGAGAATTGCCGGGCGATACTATCTCGATAATTAAATCGGGCGCGCCTTCCACCTGCTTTTTTATTATGTGAGCCCGCTCGTGAGTGACAAATAACAAATCAGGTTGCAAGGTATCATGCACTGAAAAAATGGTATCCATTGGAGCAGCCAGCAATTGCCCTAATTGTTTTTGTAAAATGTAGCTTCCCATTTTTATAGAAAGCCTCATTGAAATTTGTTGGTGATAACCTGTTGGAGTTGGCATAAAAATTATTTTTCCGTTGTGTAGCTCATAGTTGCCGCTATCGGGCGGGGTTAGACGCGCGTAGTCGGCATAGGTTAATAATTTGGGTGTCGGGATTCGCACTTTTTTACCTTCAAGTAATACAGTCATATCTTTTATTTTTTACAAAAATAATCATTTCAACTTCAAATAACAATTTATTTCGCTACAATATAATCATGCTGGCTGATAATATCCTTCGCCCGTTCTTTCATATTTTCGGAAGCAAGCATCAGCAATTCTTCATCGGTTGGGAATTGTTTAGGGCTGCCACCCAAGCGGCGAAGCGTTTCCTTTGAAAGAGCGCGACGGTCACCTTCAAAACGCACAGCGGAATTGGTGAAAATAGCATTTGATTCGATGGGTTTGCTCAACACTTTTTCCTGCGTGCGGTTGTCGTAATATTCGAGATAACCTAATACCCGCGCCTCTTTAGTTTGGCGTGCTTCATAGACATCAGCCCGTACTTTTTTATACTTTTTCACTTTGATTTCAACGCCCGAAGTATCTCTTTTCGCTTTTCCTTTATCATCTAATACTGTTTCATAACCGTCTTCAACTTCTGCTTCTTCTATGTGCTGATTGCGGTCATTTTGTTCGGGTGAGACTTCAACACGGGTCACTTTTGCTACAATATCGTATTCATATCGCAGGCTTTCGTCCTTATTTGTATGATATTTGACCCATTGACTGTTCAAATCCCTGATAAAAAGACTTTTCAAACCCTTATCAAAATCGGGCGGTAAAAACGAGCGACTGTCATTTACGAGGGTAAAATATACATGGTTGATGCCTAAATGATAAGCCTCTTCCTTGAGCGCAGTGGCATCTTTATATGTGGCATAATAACCACTGATTGAAGTAAAATCATTGTACGCATCGCGTGCACGCATACGCTCACCTTTGCGGGCAACATCCAGATTTTCAACACCTTTTT
>JAYTON010000740.1:0-4300 GCA_043747725.1 Saprospiraceae bacterium | reverse complement strand
ATGCAACGCATGAGTGGCATTGCTACTATGAGCCGTCAATATGCAGACGCGGTGAAAGATTTACCCGTCAAAATACTCGACACGCGCAAGACAACTCCCTTGATTAGGCACCTCGAAAAGTGGGCAGTGAAAATAGGTGGTTGCGAAAATTACAGAATCGGCTTATACGATTGGTTTATGATAAAAGATAATCATACCGACGCTTGCGGCAGCATCACCAAAGCCATTGGAAAAATTGTGGACTATAAAAAAGCACACCCCTCAGTATCAGGCTTCGGCGTGACAGTTGAGGTGCGTAATTTGGATGAATTGCGCGAAGCCATGGTAGCCGGCAATGTCACTCGCATCATGCTGGACAACTTCACGCCCACACTCATGAAAGAAGCAGTCGGCATGGTGAAAGGTGCTTTTGAAGTAGAAGCTTCGGGTAATATTAATTTGAAAAACTTGAGAGAAGTGGCTGAAACGGGCGTTAATTTTATTTCATCGGGTGCCTTGACGCACTCGGTTATGAGCTTGGATTTGAGCCTTAAAGTAGTCAAATAATTTAAAATGGAGAATTGAAAATGAGGAACTGAATTAATTTTCAGTTCCTCATTTTCAATTCTCCATTTTCAATTATTTCAAGAAGGTGTAATAATAAGATTCTGGGAAATCTTCATAAACGCCTTCTAAAACGACCTTGCCGTTCATAGTACTAATTAATTTTAGGGCTTGGTCTATGGATTCAATTTTTTTATCATTGATATGCGTAATCACAAAGCCAATTTCCATATTGGTGCGGTCAATACGGCTCCCTTTTTCAATTGAAAAAACCTTAATGCCTTTCACCCCTAATTTACGGCTTTCCTGTGGCGACAAAGAGCGCAAATCCGCAATCCCAATTTTTTTGAAAGCATCCAAATTGCCATCAAATTTTTCAGGTGCTAAAAGGGCGGTGGTGTAATTTTTATTTTTCAAAGTCACCATCGCCGTTGAGCGAACGCCGCCTCTGACATATTCAATATTCACAATATCTCCCGGCTTCTTCCGACCGACTTGTTCGAGTAATTCTGCCTTATTTTTTACCTTCATTTTATCAATCGTCACGATAATATCGCCTTGTTTGATGCCCGCATCATCCGCTGCACTTTTATCATTTACCTTCACGACTATCACGCCATTCATAGAGCTATACCCGACTGAACGCGCTGAAGCTGTAGATAAATCATTGATTTCAACGCCTAAAAAACCACGCTGTACCACTTTATAATTAATCAAATCCCGAATCACTTTCATCGCCAAATTGACAGGAATAGCAAAGGAATAGCCTTCATAACGACCTGATTTGGTGATAATCGCCGTATTAATGCCGACTAACTCACCGTTTGTATTCACCAATGCACCGCCTGAATTTCCCGGATTAACCGCTGCATCCGTTTGTATAAATGACTCAATCGAGTATTCTTCTTCCAAAATATTAATGCTCCGTCCCTTCGCCGAAACGATGCCCGCCGTAACGGTTGACTCCAAATTGAACGGATTGCCCACTGCCAAAACCCACTCGCCTACTCGAATACTATCCGAATTGCCCATGCGAACTGGCGCAAGGCGTTGAGCATCAATTTTCAAAACAGCCAAGTCTGTGGAAGGGTCAGTGCCGACTACTTTTGCACCAAATTCGCGCTTATCGTCGAGCGTGACTTGTATGTCCGTAGCGTCCGTGACGACGTGGTTATTCGTCACGATATACCCATCGCTTGAAATGATAACGCCCGAACCCGTTGACGCACCCATGACGCCATCGTTCCAGAAATTATCAGCACCACCGTTTGTAATCGCTTTAATATTGACTACTGAAGTTGTAATCAACTCAGCAGCAGCCGTAAAATTAGTGGGTGCAGAGGAAAGGAAAGCCCGCTGAATTTTACCACTGAGCGTGTAATCCGTTAGGCTGGCGTATTTAGCATTATTGCTGTCACGCACCGTTATTTCAGGTGGTGGCATCATATAGCGAAGAGCAAAAACAGTTATAACGGCACTCACAACTGAAGTAATTATAGCTGTCAACAATACATTTTTTTTCATTGGCAAAAAGTTAAAGTGTGTCATAATATCTTGACTGTAAATATAAAAGGAAAAAAGCTGGATATAAAAATATTTAGGCAGAAATTAGCTTTAAATTTGCGCTATCAATAAGTATGCAGATAGGATTGTAAGTTGTGAACGAATGAAATTTCCTTTTTGTTATCAGAACAAATATTTTTTTTTGTTAATAATAGTTAAAAAAAAGATTCATATTTAAAATGAAAATTCCTTTTTATAAATATCAAGGCACAGGCAATGATTTTGTCATGATTGACCAACGAAATCAGCAATTTTTGAAAAAAACGGATATTACTATTATCAATCATTTATGCGACCGCCGCTTCGGCATTGGCGCGGACGGACTTATTTTGTTGGAAAACCCTGACGTACTCCATTCAGGCATTGATTTTAAAATGGTCTATTTCAATGCAGATGGTTCGGAGTCTTCCATGTGTGGCAATGGTGGGCGTTGTCTGACAGCTTTTGCGCATTTTTTAGGCATTTTCAAGGATAAATGCCGCTTTATGGCGATTGATGGCGAACATGAAGCAACTATCAATGCCGATAATTGGGTGGAATTGAAAATGATAGACGTTAAAAATATTGAAATTGGCAACGACTATTTTTTGTTGAATACAGGCTCACCGCATTACGTGGTTTTCACTGAGGATTTAACGGATATAGATGTCTATGAAAACGGACGTGCCATTCGCTATTCGGAACGCTTTCATACTGAGGGGGTCAACGTTAATTTTGTGGAAATCCTAGCCTCCCAACCCCCACAGGGAGAGGAAAAAGGCATCGAAGTTGCCACATACGAGCGTGGTGTAGAAGCTGAAACTTTCTCATGCGGGACAGGTGTGACGGCGGCGGCAATTGCCTATTATCTAAAAAACCATGCGGCTACCAGAGTGCCAATTAAAACAAAAGGTGGGCTTTTGGAGGTGCATTTTGAGCCTATTGTCTCTGCGAGTGGAGCGCGGCAGGAGGGAGTATTTGAAAATGTTTGGTTGTGTGGACCAGCTTTACAGGTTTTTAAAGGAGAAGTTGAAGTGTGATTTTTTGATAAATAGTTCACAGTAGTAACGTTTTTACTGAGGGGTTTACTGAGGGGTATGCCGATGAAAAAACATTGCACATACTTTGATGCTTTTAGACTGGGCATTTAAAAAATAAACAAAATGTTTTAAATTTTATAAAGCATTGGAAACCAACACTTTAAATTCAAATGTTGGCGTGACTTGAAGTCACGCCAACATTATTTGGACAAATTTATATCCCCACTTCTTTACTATTTTGAGGAAGAGCAAACGTTTCCTTAGTCGGTTTTATGAAGCGAATATTTTTAATTTTGACTTCTCCTTTGGGGCTGAAAAACCCTTTTTCTTCTGACCAATTCATAAATTTCCAAGTCGTGGCGAACATTACGCCACCCACTGCTGTCCAATCTGAATAGACAATACCGCTTGGTTTTTTCTCAGCTTCTGCTTGTGATTTACCACCATAGGTAACAATATAAGTCATGGCTTCTAAGTAATTTGTGGCCTTGTTTCGATGTACGATGTACCAATCATCCGAAGAGTCGCCTGTACCATTTTGGAAGGTCAAACGGGCGCGAGCATAATCTGTATAGTCATAAATTTGGTCTGCTAAAATCTGCCATTGCGTACCTTTATCGCTGACTTTAAAAGGTGCCATAAAAAAATATTGCCATGTAAAAATATCAAAACGAGCGCGTTTATAATCAGAATAAGCCGGTGAAATCACCGTTTTTTTACCATCAAAAATCACCGTTTTGCCATCCGCATATTGGAGTCGAATCTTACCGCTACCAACGAGCGTGGTGAGCGTAGCACTCATGGAAGGCTTGCCACCCCATGACATATCAATATCAAAACTAAGGGCTTCTTGTTTGTAAAATAGGTCAAAATGTTGTGCTTTTTTAATTTTTTCTACAAAATTTTTAGCTATTTCAGGGTTTTGCTTATTCATCACTTGGCTCTGCACCGCCGTAAAAAAGCACAACATTAAAATAAAAAGTAATTCTTTTTTCATCATTTATTAAATTTTGAAGCAAAGGAACGATGAAGTTATCACAAATTCTTAACGATGTTTGATGCCTTTAAATGTCCATTAGGTTAAACGCATTAAAAAAAGAGGTTTTGTAAATAATTGGTATCCATAAGGGCTTTATTCTGTTTTCGATGTAAAGAAATTTTGTCTGGGTGCTTTT
>JAYTON010000739.1:0-1781 GCA_043747725.1 Saprospiraceae bacterium | reverse complement strand
CAAAAATCTATCAAAATCAGTTTCCTAAACCACCGCCTCCGTTAATGTTATAACAACTGCACCCCCCCCTCAGTATAAACCTGCAAAATTTCAGAATTTGGATTGAGTTCTGTTATCAGATAATGAATATCATTCAAACCAGCAATTTTCATACGCATATTAGAATTTAGCTTTTCAGAAATCGTCATAATCGCGGTCTTATTTGCAGCTTGTATCATCGCTTTTTTGACCTGAACGGTATCCCAATCCGAGTCGCTCAGACCCATATTTGTATCAATCGCATTTGTACCGAATATGCACAAATCCGCTTTAATATCCGATAATTGACGAATGACCTCGCCCCCCACCGCCATTTGGCTATACGTAGAAAGTTTGCCCCCAATCAAAATGGTTTCGATATTGGGTTTTTCTAACAATTCCATTGCTGTGAAAGGATTGACCGTAATAAACGTGGCTTTGAGGGTTTCGGGTATCATTTTTATCAATTCACGCACCGTCGTGCCGCCACCAATAACGACCATCATACCATTATGGATGAGCGATAAGGCTTTTTTAGCAATCTCCTTTTTTTCGGCATAGGCATAAATAGTGCCGTTGAGGGCAGTAGGGTGATAGCTACTAATCATAGCACCGCCGCGCACCTTGATAATTTGCCCTTCTTGTGCCAGCTCATGCAAGTCGCGCCGAATGGTATCTTCGGACACATTCATGAGGTTGGATAAATCACTGAACGTAACGCGCGTGTGAATATTGACTTGCTTCAATATCAACGATTTGCGTTCCGTTTTGAGTAAACTGACGCTCATTTGAATAGAATATTCAGACATAAGATATATTTTGCAAATTTTGCAATAAATTTCTTTTAACTAAAATGCTTTAAAAGCGGAAAAATATAGCAATAAAATTATAAAAACGCTAAATTACAGAATAAAAATTTGAAAATAATAGGATATTAAAAAAAAATTAAAATAGATATACAGGTAATTAAGAATTGGATATATCTTTACTGCAAATTATGCAAATATATTTACTTAAGTTGTTACAGGCTCGTGCCTAAATTTATGCAAATTACATTCAATTTTATTCTTGTTGTTTAGTTACTTACCAAATAAAATCAAAAATTATTTTAACCCACTTGATGGGCGATTGTCGGCGTGGTGTTACATCGCTCCGACATTTTTTGTTAATAAATTTTATAACATATTAATAATTTTAATTTAATTTTCGAACATTTATCATAAATATGCTTACAGTATCTACAACCAAATTTTATTTCAGTATATACCCCCCTCAGTCATGCCTTTGGCTTGTCATGCTTGTAGCTTGATGGCGTACTGCGCCAATGAAGCGAAAAGCATCATATTTATATGCTCAATCGTTATTTATAGCCCTCATTATTCAATCAATAATTAGCCAAATATAAATATTTCTCCTTAATGATACTAAGAATACCAAATTCTGATTATTTTTATGCAAAATTTGCAAATATACTTTTACTCCACTCTTACCTTAAAAAGGACCAAATACAATATCACCAAATTTTCTCACAATAAGAATGTTAAAATGAAAAAAAGTCTATTTAAAAACTATTGTGCAGTGCTGTTTGTGATGCTATTCGCATCGGTATCAGCCTTAGCGCAAAACAAAGTGAACTTTACTTTGAAAGGTAAAGTGAGCAATGCCACAGATGTTATCACGGGTGCAAGTGTTGTTATTGAAGGCACAACTCTGGGCGGCATTTCTGATAATGAGGGCAATTACAGTATAGAAGGTTCTATAAA
>JAYTON010000738.1:0-9260 GCA_043747725.1 Saprospiraceae bacterium | reverse complement strand
ATTTTATTTATAACAAATTGAAAGTCAATTAATTACATTCGGATAATCCGTAATAATACCATTCACCCCCATTTTCTTCAAAAGAGCGGCATCCCTCTCATCATTCACCGTCCACGTCACTGCTTTAATGCCCAAACGATGTGCATTATTGACTATTTTATGCGTTAAAAACCGATAGTAAGGGCTATAAAAATCAGGCTTGAAACCCAATCTTTTTAAGTTCAATTCCAAACTCAATTTGTTTTCTGTTAAAAAAGCAATGGGCACTTTCGGCATTTCTTTTTTCAATAATTTTAAAAAAAGAGGGTCAAAAGAAGAGATGTAAAATTGAATGCCTTGATTACTTAAATGACTGAGGGGGTGCTTCAATAAATCAATAAACACACTCGGTGGCGGCACCAATTTTCGATACCACGCTCGATGGCTTTTTACTTCAATATTAAAAAACGGAACTTTCAGTTTTGCAGTTTTGCAGTAGGCTTGAATAGCATCCACCAACTCATAAAGTGTTGGTTTGCAAGCAGTTATGAGTTTTTGAGAAGGAAAAAGAGGATTGCCACGCGAGCCACAGTCATATTTTTTAATCTCAGAATAATCCAAATTTATCAGAAATAAAGAGCTTGCTTCGTGCCTCGCAATGACAGGTTTTCCATCTGGGAAAGAGTAAAATAAAGGTGACATCCACGGCTCATGCGACACCACAATCTGACCATCTTTTGAAACCACTACATCAATTTCCAAACCATCCACCCCATATTTAACGGCTTCAATACACGACTGAATCGTATTTTCAGATAGCAATCCACGAGCACCTCTATGCCCTTGTATATGAAATTTTTTAGTCATTTTTAACAAATTTCAAAACCGATCTTTCATTATCCCCTTTAATTTCAATAAAATAAATACCTGCATTTAACTCAAAAATAGGCATTAAATACTGAGGGGGTGCATTTTCAAGATTTTTCATCACTTGACCCATAGCATTAAAAACAGTAATTTTCATAAATTTAAAGTCAAGACTATTTTTAATTTCAATATTTAAAAAATCGTTGGCTGGGTTTGGATAAATTTGTATAACCAATTGATTATCAACGCTTTGAATCGGCGTAGTACCATCTGAATTGTAGGTTGTTTTATACCCTGTCAAGCCACCGCGATAATTGCCAATGAGCATTTCTAATTTATCGTCGCCGTTAATATTTCTGACAATAGGCGTTGTTCTTGCGCCATCTCTAATTTTACCATAGTCATTATTTACAAGTCGAAAAGTACCGTTGAGGTTGTTTTCAAGACTATCATAAACGAATATTTTACCGCCTTCTGTGCCGACAAAAAGGGTATATTTTCCTTTAAAATCCACGAAACAAGGCGCAGCAAAACCTGTTGCAAAACCTATATCTCGCACGTCTATTTTGCCCAAATTCTGATTGGTAGCAGTGGTATTAAAATTGGGCTGAGAGGCAGTGCCGATATTTTGAAAATAACGCAAATTGCCATTGCGCGTACCTGTTACAATATCGGGCAAACCGTCCCGATTGAGGTCAACAATTTGCGGTTTTGAAGTCGAACCGGCTTGTATATTTTTCCAATTGCTTTGAGGAGTGTCCATACTGAGGGGTCTGCCAACACCGCCTTTATTTTCAATATAAATCAAAGTGCCACTGTCTTCTCCTACTAACATATCCAAATCACCATCGCCATCCATATCCCCGAAAGTTGGTGAAAAATTAAGAATATCAATATTAGATAAAGCCTTGAAATTCAACCAGTTATCATCGATTAATTTATATTTAGGTGTTTGGTTAGTGCCTATATTTCTATAATAAAAAAGCCTTGAATCACGCCCATTGAAAGGTAAAAAATAAGATAGATTGCCCACAATTAAATCTGTCAAACCGTCGGCATCAACATCTACAAACGCAGGATTAGCCCCTGCCCCAAAGTCAATCATATCTTTTACAAATAAATCTTTTTGTTGTAATTGAAACGATGGAATTAAATTAGTCCCTATATTTTTATACATCCATGCGACATTATAATTTTCTATAAAATTGGAGGAACTCGGCGTTACCACCACATCTTTTTTACCATCATTGTCCACATCCAAGATATAAGTCGCAGGAAAACTCGGCAGATTGACCCCCTCAGTATTGAAGGGAAAACGATTGTCTTGCTGCGTCATCCAAGCCTGTTGAGCCGTGCCGCCATTGGTCAAATCAGATATATTTTCAAAGGAAACACTGCCGATGAGTAGGTCTTTATCTCCGTCATTGTCTTTGTCATAAGTGGTCAGCGATGCGCCCGGATGCCTAATGACGAGAGAAATATCGCCTTTCAAACTGTTCGCACACACATCTTTTGTCCCTAATTTTACGGAAGCCTGAAAGCCATTATCTAAGAAACGCCCCCAACAATCGTCTGCTAATTCATATATTAATGTATCTTTTTTGAAACCACGTTCTACCGACATGTTTTTATAAAAATACACATGCCCACCGCCGACTTCAAACGATAAAATATCGAGATCGCCATCGCCGTCAATATCATCAATATCGGGTATATCCACATTATTCACATACAAATTCGTTCGAGTGCCATTACTGAGGGGGTAATTCAAGATATTGCCATTGGAAGTAAAATTGACGCGGTCAAAAGCTATTTGGTTATTCACTATTTTACCTTTAAAAATACGCACACCTGAAACCGCCCCATTGTTAAACGTGAAAATATCGGCTATGCCATCGCCATTATAATCGCGGAGCAAAGCCCAGTCATTGAGTTCAGGAAATTGGGCAATATACTGAGGGGTATAATCGAAGCCGTTGCCATTGTTCAAAAATGTCATGCGTACATTTCCGATGCGGTCGAAGACAAATATGTCTTGTTTACCATCGTTATTCATGTCAACAGAGCTGAATTGAGGGCAATTTAAGCCACCTGCTAAAGGCATTTTATAGGCTATGCCGCTGGTGTTTTGAAATTCAATGTTCAAACGGGAGAGCGTTTGGGCTGGTATTTTAACTATTAATATCGTCAAACAGAATATAGTGTATAGCTTTTCCATCTGTTGTTTTTTTAGTAGAATGTAATGTAATATGGAATATGCATTGTCAAATAGACCTTTCTGCACCACACTACACAGCATAAATATTTTTCAACTTCTCCAAAAGCAACAACATTTTGACGTTGACTGAGGGGGTCACATTGAAAAAACGGGTATTGATTTTTATCCAATCTTTATGGCTTTCAATACGAGCCAAATGATGATAATAGACCTTCTGCGGCTTCTCCATTGGGGCTTTCCAATAAAGGGCAAATTCAGTCATCGCAAAGCCTTCTTTGCCATTGGCTGTTATGGTTTGGTCGCTGATAAAATAGATAAATTCGCCTTTGGCTGGATAGAGAAAATGCTGCGCGGCGTGTTGCATGACCTCCGTCGGCATGGTGACAAAATCGTTATAAACGCGCTCTTTTTCATTTTCAAAATCCAAATAATCGAATATCATTTGTTTCAAATCAACTGTACCTCGATAGGCTTTTTCATAACGCAATATTTTTTCAGGAATGTATAAAGGGTTGATTTCCTTGCAGTTATAAATAATGTGGTACAAGGCTAAACTATTCATCGCATTTTCCAACTCTCTCTCAAGCCTCAATACAGATACATTTCTAAGGAACATTTCTGAAAAACTTTCTGCTAATTGTTTAGCTCTTAAATCAACGGTTTGAGCAAAACCTTTGGTATAAAATGCCTTCAAATAATCATCCGTTTTCTTTGGCGCAATATTATTTGCCAAATTTTTTAGTTCTTCAAAAAAAAGGTTTTTTATATCGTCTTCTAAGACTTGAACGTATTCAAATTTATAGCGGCTTTTCTGATTGGCATTGGCTACAGTCGTTAGTTCCATAATCTGCATCGGGTGCGCACAAGCATAACAAAACGGCACATCCGCCGGATTCTTTTTGAAACAGAAAGGACAATCCGCTAAAGGAATTTCAACAAATACACCACATTGATGACAAAACTTAGCATTTTCAACAAGGCGTGTATGACATTTTGGGCAATAAACCATAGCTTTGGTTATTAATTATTGGTTATCTTATATATTTCACGCTAATCTTGTTTTAAATTTTGCCAAACTAACCGCTACAAAAAAGACGGTCATGCCTGTTAAAACCACCACTTCTCTCCAAATACTGGAGAGTGTAAGCCCTTTTATCATCACATTTTTGACGATGATAAAATACCACTTGGCAGGTATCACATTAGAAATTAATTGCATTGGAATAGGTAAATTTTCAAGCGGAAACATAAAACCACTGAAAAGTATGGTCGGCATCATCAAACCCATTAATGAAATCAACAAAGCCACCCGCTGCGAGTCCGTCACCGTCGAAATCAGCAGCCCTAAAGCCAATGAGCAAATCACATATAATGTACTCACGCCTAAGAGTAAACCGACATTCCCCTTAACTGGTAAGCCCAAAACAAAGACACTAATCAATAAAATAGAAGTAAAATTGATGACAGATAGCAATAAATAAGGTATCATTTTAGAAAAAATGACCCATAATGGACGCATCGGCGAGACTAAAAGGATTTCCATCGTGCCCAATTCCTTTTCTCTCACAATGGCAACGGCAGTCATCATTGCTGAAATGAGCAATAGTATCATCGCCATCACGCCCGGCACAAAATTGTATTCGCCTTTCAACTGCGGATTGTACAACATACGTGTCTCGATACTCACGTTCAAAGGGATTTTGACCAACTGGTTAAGACCTAATTGATAGTCGTTGATGATAGCTTGCGCGTAATTCACAACGGTTGTAGCCGTATTTGGGTCGCTGGCATCGGCTATTAATTGTATTTGCGCTTTGCCTGTATGAATAAAATTATCCTTGAAATTGGGTTGGAAAATAACGGCTAATTTGATTTTGCCGGTTCTAAAAGCGTCTTCAATTTCAGGAATCGAATGAATATTTCTTTCAATTTGAAAATATTGACTGGCATCCAATTTTTGAATGATCCCCTCAGTATATTCGTCTTTTGAGTCGTCTAATATCGCCATTCGACTATCTTTTACTTCATTTGTCAGCGCAAAACCAAAAATCAGTATCTGCGCTATCGGCATCCCGAACAGCACAAAAAGCGATTTTCTATCGCGAAAAATATGAAGAAACTCCTTTTTTACAAGGGTGAAAAATTGTCGCATTAACTGTATTTTTTATGAAAGAAAAATAACTGCTTTTTGTAATTTTTCCCCTAACCCCCAAGGGGGAACGCTTTGGAAATATGCAAAATTAAAAGCTACTGGATTGATTTCCCCCTAAAGCGTTCCCCCTTGGGGGTTAGGGGGAAATCAAAAAAAATCCAATTTAACCAAATGATCAATTTCAGTTTAGTTGCAATATTACCCATTACTTATTAATTATTACCTATTTTTTAATCCGACCTTGTCGCCTGCCGCGCTAATTTTAAAAACACCTCATCCATTGATTTGGCACCCAAATTTTGCTTCAATACTGAGGGGGTATCCAAAGCCTCAATTCTACCATCCACCATAATAGAAACGCGGTGACAATATTCTGCTTCGTCCATATAATGCGTCGTGACGAAGATAGTTGTGCCTTTTTCAGCCGCGGCATAGATCATTTCCCAGAACATTCGCCTTGTAATGGGGTCAACGCCGCCCGTTGGTTCATCCAAAAATACTATTTTCGGGTCATGCAAAATAGCCACTGAAAACGCTATTTTCTGTTTCCAACCCAGAGGCAATGAACTCACACGCTTGTTGATGGCTTCTTCCAAATTGAGGTGGTGCGCCATGTATTCAATTTTTTCTTTAATTAACCGGTTGGTCAAACCATAGACGCCACCATAAAAACGCATATTTTCGCGCACCGTCAAATCATCGTATAAACTGAACTTCTGACTCATATAGCCGATGTTCCTTTTTATCTCTTCTGTCTCATTATACACATCAAAACCTGCCACTTTCGCATTCCCTTCTGTTGGAATACTCAAACCGCACAGCATCCTCATAGCCGTCGTTTTGCCCGCCCCATTTGCACCCAAAAAACCGAATATTTCACCTTTATACACGTCAAAAGTCACTGCATTCACGGCAGTGAAATCACCGAAACGTTTGGTGAGTTGGTTGGTGGTTATGACAATTTCATCCATACTTACATCAAAGCCATAAAACAATCCTCGATACTCGGCTCAATGCGTTTGATTTCGAGGGCTTCATGGTTTTTTTTATTTAAATAATTTAAAATATCACCTTCATCAAACTGAATTGACTTGAGAGTCAGATGGTGGGCATCACCGAAAGCGAAGCACCCCTGAGTCTGTTCATAAACTTTCAAATCCATGAGCAAACGGAACATCTCTTTAGCCCGCACAGCCCATAGTGGACGGTCAAATTTGTGGATAATACTGAGGGGGGTATCAATGTCCAAAATATGCCCATTTTGAATCAAGGCTACGCGGTCGCATAAGCTCGCTTCATCCATATAGGGCGTGGAAACAAGGATTGTGATGTCTTTTTCCTTCAATTTTCGCAACATCTCCCAAAATTCCTTACGTGAAACGGCATCAACTCCTGTCGTCGGTTCATCCAAAAAAAGGACTGAAGGCTTATGAATGAGCGCACAACACAAGGCTAATTTCTGTTTCATACCGCCTGAAAGCTTACCTGCACGGCGCGTTTTGAAAGGTTCTATTTGAATATAAATGTCTTTGATTAAATCATAATTTTCTTCAATAGATGTGTTAAAAATGGTCGCAAAAAAATTCAAATTTTCTTCTACTGTCAAATCTTGATATAGGGAAAACCTACCAGGCATATACCCCACTTTCTTGCGAATATCTTTCATATTTTTTACAATATCAAAACCGTCCACTGAGGCAGAACCGCCTTCGGGCAACAAAAGGGTGGTCAAAACCCGAAAAAGAGACGTTTTACCCGCCCCATCGGGACCGATTAAACCGAATAATTCACCTTTTTCTACCTCAAAACTAATGTCTTGCAAGGCTATTATTTTACCTTTTTCATAAGTTTTGACTATATTTTTAACAACAACGGATTTCATTTTTTTATTTAAAGTTTCACTTCTCCAAACATGCCAATTTTCAAAAAGCCATCGTTTTTCACCTTGATTTTAATAGCATACACTAAGTTGGCGCGTTCATCTTTGGTCTGAATGGTTTTGGGTGTGAATTCTGCTTTATCTGAAATCCAAGCCACAATGCCCTGCATTTCGCGGTATTTATTTTTGCCATCATCAATCATCACTTTAACCATTTGGTTAATTTTTACTTGCGATAATTGACTGCCTGAAATATAGGCTCGAAGCGTCATTTCGCTCATATCGGCAATTTTATAGAGCGGTTTTCCAGCTGTTGTAATTTCACCCGCTTCTGCATATTTTGTGAGCACTGTGCCATCAATCGGATTGGCAATTTTGGCTCGAGATATTTGCTCATCTAATTGTTTGACGCGTTTTTCAAGTGGTGCTTTTTCACTCAAAATACCTCTATTTTGAATAGAAACGCCTGCTTTTTGCGCTAAAATCTGCTTTTCAAATATGGAAACTGACGATTCTGAGGCTTCGATTTGTTTTCTCAAAACATCTATTTGACCATTCAAATCGTCCAATTGTTTAGGCGTAGCGGCTTCTGCTTTTACAAGATTTTCAAGGCGTTTTTGCTCTCTTTGAAACACTATTAATTGCTGTTTTTGAACAGCAATTTGATTGCGTTGTGTCGCAATTTGCTCATTCAAAACATTGACTTGGGGCATCGGGTCATTAGACCTTTCGGTTAAAGCCTGCATAGATGCTTGAACTTGCTCTTTTTGGAGCTGAATACTGAGGGGGTCAATGTCACCAATAATGTCGCCTTTTTTTAATTTGTCGCCTTCCTTTATTTTCAAATCTAAAATTTTGCCTGTGGCTTCTGCCGATACGATGATTTCAGTGGCTTCAAAAGTGCCGGCTGCGTCGAACTTTTCGGTTTTCTTTTCACATGCTGTGAATGCTAATACCGATATAGTTAAATTGAGTATGATTATTAAATTTTTCATAACAGATATAAATTATTGTAAACAATGCAGATTATGACTTGAAATAATCGCAGAGCGATTGAATGTAAATAGCCTTCGATGGAATCGGAGGGGTAAAATGAGTTAGTTGTCCTAACCACGAAGCGGCTGAATGTGTAAAATTTCCAAAAACAGACTATTTAAATTTAACTGCTCCGCAGTTATAGCCATTCTTTTTGGCATTATCCCCCGATTGCATCAAGGGTTATTCATATTCAATCACTCCGTGAGTCTAACTCCTTGATTATCAATTATTTGTAATAGTTTTTAAATTAATTTTAGTGTTCAATAATTGCAATTCATGCAGTACAAGATTCTGCCTTGCTTGACTTTCTGCATTTAATTCTATCAAATAATCGTTGGCTGTCATCACACCATTTTCTAATTGAACTGCTGCAGTCGCTTTTATTTTACTTCTCAAATCCACGATTTGCTTATCTTTTTCGAGCAATTGCTCCCATTTTGTGATGTCTGCTGATTGCTGTTTGATTTGAATTTGGGTGTTGGTTAAAAATAAATCGCGTTGAATATCTATGGATTGTTGATTGATTCTTAAAATATCCAAATCATTTTTCAAGGTTTTAGTGTAATAATTGGAGATATTCCATTTGAAAGTGATGCCGCCGATGCCATACAATGCAAATTCATTTTTCAGAAAATTCAAACCCGGGCGTCCGTAGCCCGCCGTTGCGAAAGCATATATGCGTGGGAAATCTCTCAACAAAGTGATTTTAATCGTTTGGTCAATTTGCGTTTTTTGTAATTCATACAATTTCAACTCAGGGCGATTGATTTGTAAACCGATGCCCGACTGAGGGGTGTCTATTTGAGGTCTTACAAAAATGGTTTTATCCGTCAATTCTTTTTTAATCAATTCATTCAGCATTTGTATTGAAGCTGACCGCATAGAACTCAACTCTATCAAGCGTTGGTCAGCCTTCAAATTTTCAGCTTCTAATACTTGAGCAGTCATTTTTAAAGCCGTGCCGTTGGCTATCCCGCCTTCCACTTTTTTCAGTCTTGCAGTAATATCTGATTTCAATAAATCAATCAGTTTAGCATTTTCATCAATTTGTAAAATGCTGAAATACAATTGATTAACGCGCTCTTTGAGCTTATTAGTCTCTACTTCTACTTTTTGAGTTTCAACAT
>JAYTON010000737.1:0-16145 GCA_043747725.1 Saprospiraceae bacterium | reverse complement strand
AATATTGGCAATAATACGGGCATGAGTGCTGGTGAAATTATTCAAAAAACCATCGGCGAAGTGAATGCTACGCGCTCTGATTTTGGCATGAAATCTACTTTGCAAGAGCTGTTGCTTAATGGCGATCCAGCTATAAAAATCGTAGCGGCTCCCGGTCCCGATTATTTGCCCGATGCAGGGAGTGTGAAAATAGAACCGGCGGTTTTGAATGCCCAATTAGATAGCTTCAAAGTAACATTTGATGTAGTCAATCTCGGAACTGTTTTAAAAGACACTATCGCTATTTCATTTAAGCAGCAATTACCAAATGGTAGTCAAGTGGCTTTGTCAAAAATAAAAATACCGACCCCTCAGTATCGGACGACTTTGAACATTAATTTGCCGATGCAAAAAGAAGGGGTTATTGGTCAAAACCGTTTACTCATTGCAGTGGATGTTGACAATAAAGTGCAAGAGTTGCCGCAGCCGTTGGCAGAAAACAATAATAATTTGATTAGCCCCAATGGTGATATTGGATTGCCCCTTTTTGTCGTGGATAATAAAACGAGACCTATATTTCCGACTGAATTTGCCATTGTTGGCAAAACGCCTATTGTGTTGAAAGCCTCATCTTCAAATGCTTTAGCGAAAGCGCAGAACTATATTTTTGAAATAGATACCACTGAAAAGTTCAATTCAACATTCAAACAACGCACCGTTATCAACCAAACTGGCGGCGTCATCAAATGGCAACCGACTGTCAGTTGGCAAGATGGCAAGGTCTATTATTGGCGCGTTTCTACCGATAGCACCTCAGCTCAAATCGGCTATACTTGGGAAAACAGCTCGTTCATTTATTTAGCCAATCAGACTGAGAGGGGATGGAATCAATCGCATTATTATCAATTTGCAAAGGATAAATTTGAAGGTTTGCAGATAAAAGAATCCGATAAATCCTTTGATTTTGATAGAGGTTTTAAAAATGTTGAATTGAAAAATAGTTTTCAAGAACCCACTCGCCATCCGACTTTATTAATTGACAACTCATTTTCAGGCGGCAATCAAGGTTTTCCGGACGGAGGGCTTTATGTCGTCGTTTTTGATTCTATTAATGGTAGAATTTATGGAAATTATCCTGCGGGTATTGATTTTATACCGGGAATTCCAGGTTTTAAAAATAGGGGCATACCTCATCCACGTGGCTTTTTTGTAGGAACATATGCTTTTAATACTTCTGACAACAACGCAATGACAGGTAGGAAAGGGTTTATGGATTTTATCAATAATGATATTCCTATAAATAGTTACGTTTTAATCTTTAGCGTTCAGACGAGTGCAACAACAAGTTATTTTCCTGAAAAATGGGCGCAAGATTCTGTCGATTTTGGTACTAATATTTTCCAAACTCTGGAACGGCAAGGAGCTCGGCAAATCCGTCAGTTGGCAACTCGTGGCTCATTGCCCTATATGATTGCTTTTCAAAAAGGTAATAATAATGTTCTACGAGAACGCCTTTCAAGCGCGTATGAAGAGGGTATTCAGGAATCTTTTGATATACCGATTCGAGGATTTAAAGGTAAAATGGAATCTAAAATTATCGGTCCCGCTAAAAGTTGGCAATCGTTTGAACTCAATTATAAATTATCGGATAATGCTCAAACCGATACCATTTCATTTGATTTAATCGGTTTAAAAGCTGATAAAACAAGCGAGACTGTATTAATTAAAGACATTACAGCGAGTTCTACACCTTTATCAAATATCAGTGTCAGTGAATATCCATATCTTAAATTGCGATTCAATTCAAAAGATTCGATTTATAGAACCACCCCTCAGTTAAATTATTGGCGCATCCTCTATAAAGGTGTACCAGATTTGGCTGTCAACCCCAATGCTTTATTCAAAATGTATAGCGATACGCTCGCACAGGGTGATATTTTCAGCTTGGATGTGGCGATTGAAAATGTGACGGATGTTGATGCAGACAGCGTTTTGATGAAAATGACCATTACCGATGCCGCTAATAACAATAAGATTCAACAATTAAGATATGCCCCTTTATCTCAAAATAATAAGTTCACGTCCAGTTTTAAATTCGATACACGTTCGTTGAGCGGCAAGCAGCAAGTTTCGATAGAAGCCAATCCGAATCTTGCACAGCCCGAACTATATACTTTTAATAATTTTTTACAAACCTCCTTTGAAGTTTTCAAAGACCTGCGCAATCCTTTATTAGATGTGACTTTCGATGGTTTGAGGATTTTGAATAATGACATCGTTTCGCCTAAACCTAATATTGTCATTAATTTGATGGATGAAAACCGCTATTTAGCCTTGACTGATACAGCTTTATTCAAAATTTATGTTGAATACCCTGATAGCAAACGAAAAAGTTTATTTTTTAATGACCCCTCAGTATTATTCACCCCTGCAAAGCTTAACGCTAACGGCAAAAACAATAAAGCAACGATAGAATACAAGGCTAATTTCACGCAAGAAGGCATATACCATCTTGTCGTGAATGCTAAAGATGCATCGGGAAATGCATCGGGCAGTGCGGATTTCAGCGTGGCTTTTCAAGTCATCACTAAGTCTTCCATTTCAAATGTATTGCCTTATCCGAACCCATTTTCTACTGCTACGCGCTTCGCTTACACGCTCACGGGTAGCGAGACCCCTCAGTATTTTAAGATTCAAATCATGTCCGTAGCTGGTAAAGTAGTGAGAGAAATTGCTCAAAATGAATTAGGTCCTTTAAAAATAGGGACGCATTTGACCGATTTCGTCTGGGACGGGCGCGATGAATACGGCGATAAATTAGCCAACGGTGTTTATTTATATCGCATCATCGCTAAAAAAATGGATGGCAAAACGTATGAAAGTTTTGATAACAGTACGGATAAATATTTTAAAAAGGGGATAGGCAAATTGGTGATTATGCGATAGTTGTCATGATTGCCAATATTCTATCACTCGTATTGCCATCGCCATAAGGATTTCTGCCTTGTGTCATTTCAGTATATAAAACATTGTTATCCAACAGTTTATAAATTGTTTTTTCAATAACATCTGAATGAGTGCCGACTAAAACGGCATTGCGCATATCAATGCCTTCGCTGCGTTCTGTGATATTGCGCATAACCAGTACCGGCTTTCTAAGCGAAATGGCTTCTTCTTGAACACCACCCGAATCCGTCAAAATAATATAAGACTGATTCATCAAATCCACAAAATGCTCGTAACTGAGGGGTGGCAATAAATGAACATTGGGATTGTCAGAGAATTGATTTTTAAAAGGTTCACTCACTATTGGGTTGGGATGAAGTGGCAAAACAAATTCAATATCATCTCTATTTTTGAGTATATTTGAAATAGCGGTGATAATATTTTCAATACCCACTCCCCAATTTTCTCGACGATGTGCAGTAACGAGTATTATTTTTTTTGAAAAATCAATATCCTTGAAAATCACTCTGTTTTGTTGCATTTTATTCAAAGTCCAATGCAAAGCATCCACAACCGTGTTGCCGACAATATGAATATTAGCTGGCTCAATGCCTTCTTTCAACAAGTTTTCACGATTATTTTCAGTGGCAGCAAAATGAATATCAGCAACATGGCTGATGAATTTCCGATTCATTTCTTCTGGAAAGGGAGCGTATTTATTAAAACTTCGTAAACCTGCTTCCACATGAGCCACTTTTATTTTTAGATAAAATGCTGCTAGAGCACCCACAAAAGCCGTTGTCGTATCGCCTTGAACAAAAACCCAATCGGGTTTAATATCATTCAAAACCTTTTCCAAACCTGTCATACAACGGGTTGTAATATCAAAAAGGGATTGCCGTGCTTGCATAATATCAAGATTGACATCAATATGGATATTAAAAAAAGTCAATACCTCATTCACCATCTCACGGTGCTGCCCTGTTGAACAAACGCTCACTGTAAAATTGGCATTATTAGCTTGAAAGGCTTTTATCAATGGCGCAAGTTTTATCGCTTCAGGTCGAGTGCCAATAACAAAAAGTAAGAAATTTTTAGACATAAAGGTTTGATTTTCGATGGGTTATAAAAGTTCGATAAAACTTCCCAAGACTTCGCCTCAATTTCTTAAAGCCATTTCTGAAACTGATTTTTATAGTATTTATACCCGATTGTTTTATTAAAGAATCTATTCGTTTATCCTGCTGTGTCTTCTCTAATCGTGTTAAACCTTGTTCATTTTTTTCATAATGAAAATCATTTGCCAAGAGTTTAAAACCATTTTTTATACAGACTTGTAGATAAGTGTTCATAAATTTTTGATTGTCTGGTGAAAAACTTATTGCTTCTTCATTAACACCTAATTTGAAAGCGCGGTTAGGCAAACTGCCAAATAATGATATATCATCAGCAGGATGTGGCGGAACGTAGGTTTTTAATCCCAAATATTTTTGGAGCATAAATGAAAAATGAATGTCTTCTCCTACTTTGCTAAATTGTGCATAATTATCACTGTCTTTCCAAAAAACGGTGAGCCAGTCTCTTTCAAAAAACCACGAATGCCCGACAATATCTACTTCTATAGTCGTATCATTCGGATTATCCCAGCCGACTCTTGAAATATAATGGATATAATCGTCGTGTGGATTAAAAATAATCCCGATAGTTCCTAACAGACCCCGATGTATTTGAATGGTGTTCATACAGTTTTCCAACCACCTCGCTCCCGGAATGGTATCATCATCAAAAATGCAGACATACCTGGTTTTTGCCCAAAAACCAACTGCAAACCGACCCCAAACGCCTATATTTTTCGAAGCTTTTACATGATTTATGCCTTCTAATAGGCTCAAATCGAAATTTACTGAGGGGGTAGCGGCGTCTTGAAAAAAAAAGATTTCTTCGGGCTGCACGGTTTGATGGTGGATAGCGGCGAGTTGCTCCCTCAAATTATCAGGGCGGCGATAGCCCGTCAGTATGACCGTAATGCCGTTTTCATTCATATATTTAAATGGATATTTTACATATTCTTTGACTGAATACTTGAGTGGCATCCATGTATGAGCGCGTTGTGCGAGCGTGAATATACACATCTATCGACGAACCGAAATCAATATATCTATTCTCCGGATTGGCTTCATAAAGTCGATGAATAATGATCTCAGACATGGGACCCGCTGAAACGACAAATAGCGTATTTTTTAAACTTTTTGTTTCGTTGATTATTTTTTCAATAAAAGCATCCCCCTCAGTATCCCAATACTCAATACAGTTATTTTCGGTCGCAAAATAGTGCATGACCTCAAGCTTGCCGATTCGTTTTCCGATACCGTTTTTATGAGCAATGACTACTGCTGGCTCTTCAATTTTAGAAAAATGCTCTTGAAAGAAAGCATAATTACCGTTGACAAACAAATTGGAAAATGTCAAATTGTCGTGATGAGGAATATGTTTGAGATACCATGAAAAAGCATTTTTATCGCAACAAGGGCATGAAATACCGTAATAATAATTAGGTTCCGTATGATTGAGTGTTGTCCAAAGGTCTTGTCCAAGTTTAGAAAGCTCATTTTGAGTAGCCCAACCATCAATACCTTTTATAGCTACCCCCCTCAGTACAGCGCGTTCGCCATCGGCATATCGTGCCAAAGTGAAATTCTCTTTTCCATTAATTTTATAAAAAAAGAAGCGAATTTGTTCTTGAAAATCTAATACGCGTTTTTTTCGAAAGGATAAAAATGAGAGTATTTTAATACACCTTTTTTTCAAAACGAAATAAGTATTCCATATTGGCTTTTGCAAATGTCTAAAATAAAATTCATGTTGTAGAAGGTTCATTTCTCCCCAAAAACTCTGGACTGGACGGGCAGAAATATTCAAATTTATACTTTCCTTCCGACAGTGGCGTATGGTACGACGCAATAATTGACCTTTCACAACGGCTGTCGCAATATAACTGACAGGGAAAATGCCTTTTTTAAAGGAAAAATTATGAGGATTGGTTACTGATAAAAACAAATCTGGCAATTGGGCAGAGCGGTAAGGGCTATTCAACTCAAATGCCCAAGGCGATTCATTGTCTTTCAGCAAATCTTCAAGAGATTTTTTTTTCCAAATAGCCGTTTGCAATGAAGTTCGATAACTGGCATCATTAGCAATAATTCCAACCCCCTCAGTATTAGGTAATTTTTTGTCCGGAGGTGGGAAAGGCATTAAGCGCAAATAAGCGGCATTATGTTCCAATAAAATATTGAAAAGTATGATAATCGTTTGAGTATTTATGTTTTCTCTTAAAAAATAATCTTCTTGAAAATAAATAATATAGTCATGCGGAAACTGTCGGAGTGTTTCGCGCATTTCATCTGACCAATTGGTTGCTCTGCGGGTAGAGATATTTTTTACTTTAGAATGTTCAAAAACTTTAAAATTGGAGGATAGGTAGATAGGCAAAGGGCAATCGCTCCAATAACGGTCAAATAGTTTAAAAAACGGTTGCCACAAATCACTGTAATTATCGCATGACATGACTAAAATACCAATTGAGGCTTCTCCAAGGGTTTTTACTGAGGGGGCAATAGTGGCGAAGTTGGCTACTTGCTTCATGTTGTCATAATATTTTCGCTGTGGATGTTTTTATCTATGAATATGGTGTTGATATGGGTTTCGCCATAAACCCAGTAGCCATTTCGCCGCATGACATCAAAAATAGCTTGAATCTTTGAGCCTGAATTATCGGGAGCAAAAGTAATGGTTTCGATGCAAAAAACAGGCGGTCTATATCGAGAAAAATTGAAGGATTCTACTATCGCTTGGTTCCAACCTTCTACATCAATAGTGATGTAATCGGGTGTTCTCTGACAGTTGTTTTCTATAATATCGTTGATTGTTAAAAGCGGTATTTTAACAATTTGTTTGATTTGAGCAATGCCATCAGCCGTCAATTGATGAGCATCTTCTGCACAAAAAGTGCTGAGTGTAGGTGGATTGAGTTGATAGAAATCAGCTTCAGTAGTGGCGTCAGCACTTACGCCAACATTCAAGATAGTATCCTTCGGTCGATATTTTTTCAAAATATGGGCAAAATAACCGTCTGGTTCTACGCAAATGCCTGTTGCTCCTTGCTTATAAAAAAGGTAAGTATTGTTGAAATGAGTAGGATGGTGTGCGCCAATATCTAAATAAAGCGGATGCAGAATGCCCAATCTGTTCAATAAATTGCTTACAATAATATCTTCACCGCTTTGTGCATACGAAAAGAGCCTTTGATACTGAGGGGGTATCATTTTCTTCAAAGTACGATGTGAAAAATGGGCAATTCGATATGCCAAATGATTTTTCATATTCTTATTTTTAAAACTAAATGAATTATAAATGCTTAATTTAAACAATATCAACTTATTTTGCTCTTCTAAATTTCGTATTTCAAAAAAAATATCAAGCAGTGAACAGGATTAGTTGGCGACTTATTATCAAGCAAAGGATTCAAAAATGGATTATTTCAACAGGGGTTTGGGATAAAAAATTTACTCAAATTCCACTTTCCGACGATTGGCAAAAACGAATCGATGATGTCAAAAACAGTCCTGATAATCATTTTATTCAACGACACCCCGATGCCGGCAAGATACGAAATGGCATACAAATAATGCATAATGGTATAAAAATTCACTTAGGTAGCTACTATGGTGTACCCATTGCGCGCTTGTTATTAGAAAATAAAGGGGTGCATGAGCCACAAGAAGAACGGGTATTTGCAGAGGTCTTAAAGCATTTACCTCCTCAATCGGTTATCATTGAACTTGGAGCTTATTGGGGGTTTTATTCGATGTGGTTTTACCGCTCCATAGAGCAAGCCAAGTGTTTTTTGCTCGAACCTAATCCGACCAATTTGATTTTTGGTAAACGTAATTTTAGGCTTAATAATATAATAGGACAATTTTTTCAATATGGTATTGATCAAAAAACTGACCTTGCAAAAGCTCTCATTTGCCTTGATGATTTTGTAGAACAACAGCATATTAATCATATTGATGTCCTCCATGCAGATATTCAAGGTGCGGAATATGCCTTATTTTTGGGTGCGGAACGAACATTTAAAGAGCGAAAAATTAGTTATATTTTTTTATCTACACATAGTGCTGAACTACATCAAGAATGCCTCGATTTTTTAATAGATAAGCAGTTTATACTAATTGCTAACGCTGATTTAAGCCAAACTTACTCTTACGACGGTTTAATTGTGGCACGTTCACCTTATATTTTAGGCATTGAACAAGTGGATATTAGTTTGAAGTCAAATTAAATATTCAAATAACTTTAATTTCTACAAAGCCCCGATGTTCGGCTGGATAGGGTAAGATGTCACTGTTTAGAAAAACTGAAGGTACATGAATATCTATCAATTGATAAAAAATTTTAAAATCATGTGCTGTTACTATATACAACCCGAGTTGATATGCCCCTTCTACCATTTGCCATGGTGCCATTTGAACTGTAAAAGTGGCTTTGTTGCCTTCAAATTGTAAGCTTTTCAGTTGTGGGCGCATATCAACAATAGCCACGCGGACTCCATTTTGATCAAAAACCAAGAGACATAAATCTCTAATCATTGGTTTTTCAGTAAATGAAAATGTACAACTAAATAAGACATATTGCTCTTCAAAAGTCAAATCAAATTCAATCAGAATAAGCGTATAATCTACCTTTACAGGGAGACTACCACCTCCAAGAGTATTAGCATCGTATAAATATTTATTGACGACTGTTTCAACTTTATCATCTAAAATGAGTTGTCCATTTTGAAGTAAAATACCTCGTTGGCAAATGTTTTTAAGTGCTGTCATATTATGGCTCACAAACAAAACCGTGCGCCCGCTCTTACTCACCTCATCCATCTTCCCCAAGCATTTTTTCTGAAACTCAGCATCACCAACCGCCAAAACTTCATCAATCACCAATATTTCAGGTTCTAAATGGGCTGCCACTGCGAATGCCAAACGCAACTGCATCCCACTCGAATAATGCTTCAAAGGTGTATCAATAAACTGCTCAACACCGCTGAAGGCGACGATCTCATCAAATTTTTGAACCACTTCCGCTTTCCTCAAACCTAATATGGAGGCATTGAAATACACATTTTCACGCCCTGTTAGCTCAGGATGAAAACCAGTGCCGACTTCTAAAAGGCTCGCCATCCGACCCCTCAATATCGCCTTGCCTTTTGTGGGAGGCGTGATGCGGCTAAGGATTTTGAGTAGCGTACTTTTCCCTGCACCGTTCCGACCGATGATGCCGATGCTTTCACCTGCTTGCACGTCAAAACTGATGTCATTGAGTGCCCAAAAATCTGTTTCTATCATCTTAGAATTATTTTGTCGAAATTTGAATTTATCCACCAACGCATCACGAAGACTCAAATAGCGTTGATGCTGTCCGATATGGTATTGTTTACTCAAATTTTTGACTTCAATAATGGGTGTCATTGTCGAAAGGTAGTATGCTTTATTTTAACCAATAAAAAAGTGATATTGCCTTAGTTCTCCTTTGTGTAATGTAATTTTATGGCACTGATTTAATTTCAAATTCCAACATTCGCTATTTCGATATGAAAATAATATTTTGTGCCAATCATTACCAATCCCGAATTGTGGGACCCGCTGTTTTGACTGAAATGCTGTTGAAAATAAATGATTGGTATCCGCAGCACGAAATTAGAATTTTAACTGAGGACGTAGCCGAATCGAGCAAAAAAATTTATAAATTGACCACCAACTACCCACGCCCAATCCATGCTCTAGATATTTTTTTGCGCAATTTTTCCTATAAAAATGCCCTCAAACGCATTTATAAAGACTATCCTTTTGATGTGGTAGTATTTGGATATGCTTCTTTTGGTGTTGCAACAAAACATTGGCTACCCCCCTCAGTAAAAGTCATCGGTTTTATCAATGATTATTTTCGGTTGAAAGCTAATTTAATTCATTTTGAGTGGTCAAAACATTGGTTATATTATTTTATTACCAGACAAGTTGAGAAGTATGCTGTTTTCAAACTCGATAAAATAATTGCTTGTTCACACTATTTATCACGCTATTTAATGGAAGAATATAAGGGCTCTCCTCATAAAATTTATACGCTTTATCAAAGCATTGATGTAGAAAATATTGACTTTTCACCTCAACGAGCCTTCGTTGCGCCCTACAAAATTCTGTTTGTCAAAAGCTATATTTATTATGGTGCTTTAGATATTTTGTCAAAAGCTTTGAATCAATTATCTGATTTTGCCTTTGAATTGACCGTTATTTGCCCATTATCGGCGTATAACGACGCTATTGAAGAGCTTTTTAGAAATATTCCTAATGTTAGATTGACAATTTTAGGCAGTGTAGGTAAAGAATCTATATACGCCCAAATGGCAGTCAACGATATTTTATGCGTTCCTTCGCGCGTCGAATCGTTGGGTATCATTAACATTGAAGGTTTGGCAACGGGCATTTCGGTCGTTTCGACATGTGAAGGGGGTATTCCTGAAGTGCTGAATGAGGGTGAAAATGGTTGGTTAGCTGTACCTGAAAATGCTGAATCACTTGCCAAAGCCTTGAAAAAATGCATACAAGTAGACCCCTCAGTAAGAAAGCAAAAAAGAATCAATGGGAGGCGTTATGTTGAACAAAATTTCAATATCAAGTTGCTTGTTGCTCAATTTTTAGATATTTGTGAAAAAGAAAATTGATATTAATTGACCATGCCTAAAAAAGATTTACGATATTATCTCAATACCATTAACCTCAAAATGCAGGCTGCGGCTTATCATTTACTCGATAAATGGGGTGGTTTGGAGCAGATGAAAAAGAAGAATCAATTTTACTTTTCACAACTGTATGAATCAAATTATAATAAATCTGAGTTATCTATAAATTCTTTATTTTCAACACAATATATCACTTATTGCTATTTTCCTTCCACTCAATATTATACACGACATTTGCGCTTCGATACTGAGGGGGTCGCTCTCTGTCGCTCCGATTTGAAACCGCATTATAATCCTCTTATTCCTGCACATCTGGCATTGGTTTGTTACAATGATTTTTTGATTCATAAAAATGAGGAGGCACTCCAAATTTTTTGGACGCAAGTCAATCATCTTGAAAAAATCGGCGTAGCTCGAGAGGGTCTTCTTTTATTTTATTATGATGAAGGCAGTTGGTACGCGGGCATTACGCAGGCTTTGATAGGCTCAACATTTGTGCGGGCATATGTGCTGACACACGATGAGAAATGGAAAAAATTGGCTTATCAAACCCTCCTTTCTTTTTTTGAACCCATTGAAAACGGCGGCGTTTTTACGAAAACGCCCGAAGGCTGTGAATGGATTGAGGAATATCCGCTGTCAAAAAAGCATCCGTTTGTATTTAATGGCTTTATATTTACGCTCACAAGCCTTTATGAATACTTGATTTTATGTGAAAAAGACGTATTTTTTTCTAATCATTTAACCCATCTGACGGATTCGCTGTTTAAAACTTTTCATCATTTTAAAAGAAAAAAATATTTTAAATACAGCCGTTTCAATTGGGTTTTTCAGAACATCGAATATCAGGGCATGATGGTTTGTCAGTTTAGGCATCTCTATGCATTGTCACTCTTTGAACCGTTCAAAACCATTGCGGATATGCTGGATAAAGATGTTGATTGGGCTGCTTTTTTTCGATTTTATGATATGCCACCTCCTCAGTATTTTATAAGAAAATAGTCAACCATTCAGTGTAATAATCTACTTTTTCAAATACTTATGCATAGTTTTTATTTCAATTTATGGCTTTAAAAAAGAAAATAAAAGTGTTATGGATTGCCTCATGGTATCCAAGTCAGGAGAATAATTACTTTGGCATTTTCATTAAAAAACAAGCTGCGGCAACATCTAATTTCTGTGAATTAAGCGTTTTATACGCTCAAGAATCAGCAGGTAATGCTTACGAAATTGATATTGAAATTTCTTCTTTTTTACAAATCATCGTTTATTATCCGAAGTCCAATTTTTTATTTTCCAAATGGATGCGCTATTTCAAGGCTTTGTTGAAAGGCTATGTTGAAATAAAAAAAAGAGCGGGCAAGCCTGAATTGGTGCATGTTCATGTCACCTATCCTGTTGGCATCATGGCTTTGTATTTGAAGTTTTTTCATAACCTCAATTTTATTATTTCGGAACATTCATCTTTCTATAAAAAATGGTCAATGGGCAATATGAACAATGATTTTATTATAAAAATCATTTCAAAAATATGCTTTAATCAAGCCTCAACTACAGTTGCTCTCTCTAAAAATCATGCAAATATTATAAAGAAATTGAATTTGGCTGATCGTTTTCACACAGTTCCAAATGTGGTTGATACCCAAATTTTTAAGGAGTCTCTTAAAAATCGCCCTTTAATAAAAGATAGATTTAGGCTGCTGCATGTATCATCTTTATATGAACCTGATAAAAATGTTATGGGCATACTGAAGGGTATAGCTATTTTAAGTCAGTATCGTCAAGACTTTGAATTGCATATCATTGGCAATGAAAAATTTCATCCTGATTTAAAAAAGTACGCTGATTTCTTAGGGTTATCAGAAAAATATATCAGTTTTCAAGGGTTTGTAACTGAAATTGAAGTAGCTGCAGCCATGCGTCAAGCGGATATTTTCATCCTTTTCAGTCGATTTGAGGGCTTACCTTGCGTCATTTTAGAAGCTATGTCAGTCGGTTTACCCGTTATTGCTACCGAAACGGGCGGTATGTCTGAGTGGATTAATTCTGAAACAGGTGTTTTGCTCAATATAGGAGATGAAACAAATTTATGGGAATCGATGAACTATGTTATGGAGAATTACCATCAATACAACCCCTCAGTCATTCGGTCAAAAATCGTGGAGAAATGCAGTGTGGAGGTGGTGGGGAAAGCTATTGTATCGGCTTATGAAGCCGTGTTAAAATAAAAAAAGGTCAATGCTGACAATTAGAAAAATTGAGCATTGACCTTTGAAAAATCTTAAAAAATATAAATTAAGCGTAAGCTTCTTCGCCGTATAATTCCAAGCGCATTGCTTTTACTTTTCCTGAATGAATATACTCACCATAAGTCATCAACTGGTCAATAATACCGTTGGCAGTGACTTCGATGATGCGATTAGCGACTGTATCGAGGATATGAAAGTCGTGGCTCGTGAAAATCATATTGCCTGTAAAATCCTTCATACCATTGTTCAAAGCTGTGATGGATTCGAGGTCAAGGTGATTCGTTGGCTCATCTAAAATAAGGAAATTAGGATTGGCTAACATGGTTTTAGAAAGCATACAACGCACTTTTTCACCACCCGATAAAACACTCGATTGCTTGAAAACTTCCTCACCGCTGAACAACATCCGACCTAAGAAACCTCGAATAAACGACTCGTCCTTTTCTTTTGAATATTGACGCAACCAGTCCATCAAATTCAAATCATTATTTTCTTTAAAATAAGCGGAGTTATCATTGGGCAAATACTGAGGGGATATGGTTTGACCATATTGATAACTTCCTTCGTAGTCCTTATCCTCTCCTGAAATGATGTTGAAAAAGGCTGTTACATCCAAAGGATTGCGGCTTAAAAAAGCCACTTTTTCACCTTTATTGAAGCGGAAACTCAAGTTTTTAAATAAATACTCGCCGTCATTACCTATTTTTGAAAGGTTTTCGCATTCAAAAATGACATCTCCCGGGTCGCGTTCAGGCTTGAAAGCGATGTAAGGATAACGGCGACTTGAAGGACTCATATCTTCCAAATTGAGTTTGTCCAATGCTTTTTTACGGCTTGTTGCTTGCTTAGATTTGGACGCATTCGCAGAGAACCGAGCAATGAATTCGAGCATTTCCTGCCGTTTTTGCTCTACTTTCTTATTTTTATCAGCCATTTGACGGGCTAATAATTGGCTTGTTTCATACCAAAAAGTATAGTTACCCGTGTACATTCTGATTTTACCAAAGTCAACATCCACCACGTTCGTACACACCATATCGAGGAAATGTCGATCATGCGATACAACGATTACGATGTTTTCGTAATCCGCTAAAAAATCGCACAACCACTCAGTCGTTTCGGCGTCCAAGTCGTTCGTCGGCTCGTCCATGAGCAGGATGTCAGGATTGCCAAACAAGGCTTGCGCCAAGAGGACTTTGATTTTTTCAGTACCCGTCAGTTCCTTTACCAATTTATCGTGCAACGCTTCTTTGACGCCCAAATTGCTCAACAATTCCGCTGCGTCACTTTCAGCCATCCAGCCGTTCATTTCGCCGAATTCGCCTTCAAGTTCGGCGGCGCGCATCGAATCTTCTTCGATGGCATCGGGGTTATTATAAATGGCGTCTTTTTCTTTCATGATATCATACAGCAATTTATGCCCCATGATAACGGTATCCAACACTGGATACTCATCAAATTTAAAGTGATTTTGAGTCAAAACTGCCATCCGATTGCCGGGAGCAATATCGACACTGCCACGCGTGCTCTCAATCTCGCCTGAAAGTATTTTCAAAAACGTAGATTTACCTGCGCCATTCGCACCGATAACACCGTAGCAATTTCCCTTTGTGAATTTTAAATTAACTTCATCGAAAAGGACGCGCTTTCCGAATTGTAAACCTACATTATTGACTGTCAGCATTTTATAAATAATTTATTTGACTAAAAAACGGCGCAAAGGTACAAAATAAAAACGGTTTAAAAATCATTTTAATAGATTCTAAAACTGTTTTTTTATTATATTTTTACAAAATACTCCATCTATTACATGGGTAATGAATAATTGGTAATGAGTAACAGTATATTTCTCATACTAATTACTCATTCATTACCTGTGATAAATCACCTTCTTCCCCTATACGGGTTGTTATCGCCGCCATCAATAACATAGGTCAATGTAATACCGCCAAACATATACCAATCATTTCTTTTTGGATTGCCGTTTATACTAATGCCATCGAGATAATCACTGAAAACAGTGCGGGTTCCCCATTCAATACTGGTAGAAAATGCCTCTGCAAAACGCAATTTGATACCGCCGCCAAAGGGCACGCAAATGAATTTCTTTCGAGCATCAAACTCAGGGAAAGGATAGGGGACGAGGTCTTTCGGTGCTTGAGGTTCCCCGTTAATTGTGGTTATGCCCACACCTACAAAAAGAAATGGCGAAAAACGGGCTTTAAAAATACCGTAGGTGCTTGAGCCAAAAGTAGGCAAATGAAGTTCAGTTAATAAAGAGACTTCGCGAATATTAGACGTGAAGCTGAAACCTCTTTCCCTAATATTGGCTTCGCTGGAGGTTTTGTCGTCACCTACTAATTTCCCAGCAGTAAATCCCATTCTAAACGATAAAAAATCAAGAGGTGAATATCGAACGAGCAATCCACCCGCTGGTTGAGCTTTTTTCCAAACGATAACTCCATCCGCAAGGTCGCCTTGATAATTGGAGGTGCCACCGAATATACCCAATTCGTAGTTTTGTGCTTTGGAGAAAAAACTTAAAAAAGCACAGGTTGCCGTGAGGCATAAGGTTTTGTAGTTTGCAATAATTGTCATTGTTTGTAATTGTTTTTGATTCAATTTTGTTATAAAATGTATGGAACAAACATATTTGTCGTGTAAATTTTGATGAAATAAATCAATAATACAAAGTTACAATTTTCAAAAAGAATTGGGTTTGTTGAAATGTTAAATTCTCTCATTAAGTTTTAAAATGTCATTTTTCTCAAATAATTATCAACACCCCTCAGTAAATTGCTCTAAATTCCTAACTTTGTTTTATTATTCATCAAACATGACAATAAAAATATGCCTTTAGATCAAGTCGATGTAGATAAAGAAGAAGTGTACGAGGTAAAACGCACAGATGAGCTCAGCTTTTGGGAGCATCTCGAAGAGCTCCGCAAGCGCATTATGCGGGCGTTGCTGTCCATATTAGTCGGCGTAATAGTTGTTTTCGCTTTGGGTGAAGATTTTTTCAAATTGGTTATTTATGCGCCTATTAACAAAGATTTCGTTACCTATAAATTCATGTGTGACCTTAGTGAAAAAACGGGATTGAGTAGCCTTTGTGTTCAAGCACCGAAGCTTTCTCTTTTTACTCAAGAACTCGGCGAAGTCTTTTTCAAGCAAATGCAGGT
>JAYTON010000736.1:0-7830 GCA_043747725.1 Saprospiraceae bacterium | reverse complement strand
GATAAATGCCATATTTTATGTTGTCAAAGAGGGGTGTTCATGGCGTGGGATGCCTCATGATTTTCCCAATTGGTCAACCGTTTATGGTTATTTGAACCGTTGGAGTAAAGATGGTACATGGGAAATGATTCATACCCAATTTGTCAAAAAAATACGCCACCGTATGCGTCGTAAAAAACGCCCTTCGGCAACTGCTATAGATTCACAAAGTACCAAAACCACTGCTTATGGTGGTGAACAACGCGGTTACGATGGCGGAAAGATGGTAAAAGGGCGCAAACGCTTCATTTTAACGGATACACAAGGACTTTTACTAGCCGTTTATGTTTGTACTGCCAGTATTTCAGAAAAAGCAGGTTCTATGTTATTACTTCAATATATCAAACAAACGCCTTATTTAGCCTACTTATGTGGACGTATTAAACTTGTTTGGGCAGATGGCGGCTATCGTGGCGAAGAACTCATTAACTGGGTCAAAGATATTTGGGGTTGGGTTTGGACGATTGTTTTACGAACTGATAATCAAAAGGGGTTTAAAGTTATCCCACGTCGTTGGGTAGTGGAACGAACTTTCGCTTGGTTGACTCAATCCAGAAGACTCAACAAGGATTATGAAAAACTAACGCGTAATAGTCAATCTATGTGCTATTTAGCTATGATTAAAATTATGGCTAATAGGCTTAATTAGGGTTTTAAAACAGTTTCTAAAAAAGGATTTTTGAGTAATAAGAGAACTGATTCGAGAGGCTTTGAAATTGCCATAAGGAATAAAAAATCGCAAGCTATTAATATCATTGTTGAAGACTAATTATCGCTTTCAGTCAATAAAGATATTGAAATTGAAAACGAAGCGAAAGAGGCTGAATTGGATAAAATAACAGGCAAATTGACTCGAAAATTAAACGTTACGGGAGGTAAAGAACAAAAAGTGAAATTCAGTTGCACCGTCAAATATCCAAAAGATTTGCATTTGCAATTAGAATAAACATAGTTGTGAGTTGTGAATTATAAGTTATCAATTTTTTCAACTCATAATTTTCAACTCACAATTCGTAACTATTTTGAACAACCCCCTCAGTATTTTGTTACAAACGGCATGAATAAAGGAATTACATCTTCGATAATATCATTTTTTACGAACAGTACCGATACTGATATGAAACATCTGAAAGTAGGTGACGCGGCACCTGATTTCGCGGCATTGAATGAAAAGGACGAAATGGTCAGCCTCTCCGATTTTAAGGGAAAAAAATTGGCTCTGTTTTTTTATCCGGCTGATAATACGCCTGGATGCACGGCAGAAGCCTGTAATCTGCGCGATTATTATGCGGATTTGAAGGCGAATGGTATTGAATTGCTGGGCGTCAGCCCCGATTCAGTTAAAAAGCATCAAAATTTTATTAAAAAATATGCCTTTCCTTTTAGTCTTGTAGCGGATACGGATTTAAAAATGCTGAATGATTACGGTGTTTGGGGCTTGAAAAAATTCATGGGTCGAGAGTTTGACGGCGTTCATCGCACCACTTTTCTAATAGATGAAAATGGTAAGATTCAGCACATTATTGATAAAGTTGAAACGGGGAATCATGCGGCTCAACTTTTGGAATTGGTATAAAAATATATTATTCTTCTGGTAAAATGCACCCCCTCAGTATTTTGCACAAAAAAGCGGATTCAGTGATGAATCCGCTTTTTTGTCATGAAAAGTTTAAGCATAAATAAATCTTAACAATTTGTTTTAAATTTTACAAACTATTGATTGTCAATTTATTTATAAAAAATATTTATTTATCGTCACCGAAAAAAGCGATGATTTTATCTGCTAATTCAAGACCGATATTGGATTGCGCTTCTTTCGTAGCTGCACCTATATGAGGAGAAACGCTGATATTCGGATGGTTGAGCAATTCAGCACGGGGGTTGGGTTCGTCACTAAAAGTATCCAGACCTGCACCACCTAATTTACCACTGTTCAATGCTTGGAGTAAAGCCTCTTCGTCGATAATGCCGCCACGAGCACAATTGATAATAAATGCTCCGTCTTTCATCATTGCAATCTCGTCAGCCCCTATCAAAGCCTTTCCTACTGAGGGAGTATGCAAGGTAACAAAATCGCATTTTTTCAAGACATCTTGAAGGGGAAATGAGTGGAGATTGACGCTAACTTTCACATCTTTTGAATTATTCAGATTGATTTCTAATTCTGTTTCGCTGATAAAAGGATCGGAAGGCATAACATTCATACCCATCGCAAGGGCGATACGCGCTACTTCTTGACCAATGCGTCCAAAACCAATAATACCCATCGTTTTACCTTTGAGCTGAATGCCCTCAGAATAAGCATTTTTCAACTTTTTGAAATCGCCGCCAGCCATTTCTCTATTCGAGCGATGTAAAAAACGAGCGAGATTAAAAAGATGTCCCATTGCCAATTCTGCTACCGATTGAGAAGAAGCCGCAGGAGTCGTGATGATTTCGATACCTTTCGAGCGGGCATAATCGACGTCAATATTGTCGGTACCAACACCGCCACGAGCGATAATTTTAAGGTTCGGACAAGCGTCAATCAAATCTTTTCTGACTTGAGTCGCCGAACGAACGATGATGACATCATAACTTGGCAAGGAATTTGGCAGCTCCTCCTGTTGAATTTTGTTGGTATCTACTTCATAGCCTGCTTCTTCCAAAAGGAGTTTTCCATTGGCTTCTATACCATCATTGACCAATATTTTTATCATAACTTACAATTTTATAAAATTTTACAACAATTTTTTAACCATTACACCTATTTCTTACAATAAATAAAAAGGATGAAAAAAACGCTGCAAAGAAAGTCAATTCCGCTAACCTATCCTATAAAATCTAAAAGGTTATTTCCCTAAATTTTACTTAAAAAAAAGTTTTGCATATTTTTTCAGTACGAGGCAACGAAATAAAAATCCATGTCCTCTTAATGACAAACCGATTTACAGTATTATAATCCCTGAACTTTTCCCCCTCAGTATTATGCCCTTTTTCTATTACTTCAAGACCAACGTACTTTACTACCATTTAAAAAACCATTATCTAACTTAACTCACAAATCTCATTAAAGATGATTAGTAGAATCTTACTTATTCTCGGACTCGTTCTGAGTTTCACCTCTATGGAGGCTCAAGGCACTTCAACATGCAAGGCACCCGAGGGATTGTTCGCTTCGGCGCGTGATTCTGTTGCCTCTATCAATTGGCAAAGCGCAGGCGTAGGTAGTGCTTACATGGTTCAATGGAAATCCGTGCGGGCAACCGACTGGAAAACCGAAACCGTCACCACCAACACCCTATTACTGAGGGGGTTGCAACCTTGCGCGGAATTTGAATTCCGCGTAAAAACCGTTTGCTCGATGACCGAAAGTAGTGCTTATGGTGAATCGAAGCGATTTAAAACTTTGGGTTGCAATACTATTGCTCCTTGCACTACACCTCGCGAAGTAAAAGGCGAAACGGGTGAAAACAAAGCCTATTTTGCGTGGGCATCCACTGGAGCAAGAGGTTACGAAGTGCAATATCAAGACGCTTCTAACAATGGCGCTTGGGTTACAGCAGTCGTAACAACAAACAATTTTGCCGCTCTAAATCTTAAGCCATGCACAAAATATTTCTTTCATGTAAGAAGTATTTGTACAAGTCTTACGGCTACAACACCCGTAATTTATAGCGAGTGGAGTGCTCAAATTACGGTAGCAACGACGGGCTGCACGCCTAACACGCGTTGTGAAGCAATACGCCGCCTCAGTGTGCAAACGGCGAATATTGGTATCATTTTAAAGTGGGATTCTGTTCGGGGTTCTACTTATGATATTCAGGTCAAAAATATCCGCGATAGTGTATGGCGGACTATCAGCGGCGTCCGCACCAATTTTTATGCTTTAACAGACTTAGCTACTTGTAGTGTTTTTGAAGCTCGCGTTCGGGTTAATTGCTCAAGTACATCCAGCAGTGCTTGGAGTTATAATATGCGTTTTGTTACAGCAGGTTGCCAGCCTGTATGTGTCATGCCGCGTGCCGTAAAGGTCGTGGTTTCGGATACTGTAGCTGTCATTTCATGGGCAGGTGCTCAAACGAGCAAATTTGTTGTTCAATATAGAACGGAAACCGATGTAAATTGGAAAAGCGTCAATGTGGCGGGCAATGTTTATGTTTTAACAGGTTTAGCACGTTGTAAAAAATATGTCGTGAGGGTTCAAGCTATTTGCAGCAGCACAAATTCAAGTGATTTTAGTGAAATCATTAAATTTGAATCAAGAGGCTGCGTAACATCTAATACCTGCGAAGTACCACGTGATTTGAAACTTTCTATTAGTTCGGACTCTATTGCATCAGTTAGTTGGATAGCGACAGTTGGTAACAAATTTGAGGTTCAATATAGAGTTATTGGCTCGGGCGATAGTGGATGGCATTCAGTTTTTGTTTCTACTTTGGAAACTAAATTAGTGCTCAACAAATGCAAAGATTACGAATGGCATGTGCGTAAAATATGCGATAATGGAGCAGGTGACTGGAGTGCAAGTGGTAAATTTGAAACGTCAGGCTGTAGCGTTCCGAGTGTATGCGAAATACCACGTGATTTGAAAAACGGTGTAGTTTCCGATTCTGTAGCTGTTTTAGCTTGGGCAGCTGCCATAGGTAACAAATTTGAAGTACAATATAGAGTTATTGGCTCGGGTGATAGTGGATGGCATTCAGTTTTTGTTTCTACTTTGGAGACTAAAATAGTGCTCAACAAATGCAAAGATTACGAATGGCATGTGCGTAAAATATGCGATAATGGAGCAGGTGACTGGAGTGCAAGTGGTAAATTTGAGACGTCAGGCTGTATCGTTCCGAGTGTCTGCGAAGTACCACGCGATTTGAAAAACGGTATAGTTTCCGATTCTGTAGCCGTTTTAGCTTGGGCAGCTGCCATAGGTAACAAATTTGAAGTACAATATAGAGTCATTGGCTCAGGCGATGCTGGCTGGCATTCAGTTTTTGTTTCTACTTTAGAAACAAAATTGACTCTCAACAAATGTAAAGCTTACGAATGGCATGTTCGTAAAATATGCGATAATGGAGCAGGTGATTGGAGTGCAAGTGGTAAATTTGAAACATTAGGTTGCATCACACCTAATACCTGCGAAATACCGCATGATTTAAAACTTACTATTAATACTGATTCTATTGCATCAGTTAGCTGGATAGCGACAGTTGGTAATAAATTTGAGATTCAATATCGGATTATTGAAAACGGCGGTGGTGATTGGCAATCTGTTTTTGTTTCAACATTAGAAGCAAAATTGGTTTTACATAGATGCAAAATTTACGAATGGCATGTTCGTAAAATATGCGATAATGGAGCAGGTGATTGGAGTACAAGTGGTAAATTTGAAACGAGTGGTTGTGTAGTCCCTGTTACTTGTCCTACGCCTTTGAATGTGAAAGTAGCAATGGTTCAAGATGCTATTAGCGTCACTTGGTCTGACATGATGGAGCATGATACTGTTGTCGTACAATATGCCAGCTCTGCTGATGCTAATTACAATTATGCTATCGGAACGACTCCAAATGGCGTTTTACTGAGGGGTCTGACTGCTTGTACAACTTACAAAATCAGAGTTGTTCGCAAGTGCCCGAATGGTAGCATTAGTACTGCTTTTGAAACATCGTTCAAAACAACAGGTGCTAACTGTTTGTCAGATGGTGATGGTGATGCTGGAGTAGGCGTTAATTCATTGCAAAGACGCACCGCTATTAAAAATATCGGTATCAGCCCGAATCCAGGCAGTGAGTATATTCAAGTTCAATATGACCTTGAAGAAGTCTCAGAAGTGCAAATCCAATTGCTCAATTTGCAAGGTCAAGTTGTGAAACAAATGGATGGTGGTGCTCAAGACGGCGGTACTTATATGCAGGTCTTGGACAATTTGACGAATATCAATCAAGGCATGTATTTCCTTGTTATCCGCGCAAATGGTAAAGTGGCGACTACTCAAAAGTGGATGAAACAATAACTCAATTAATTTTTTAAAATATATTAACGGCATCTGAGCTTCGGCTTGGATGCCGTTTTTTAGGTATTCCTATAGCAAGCCTATGTGATTTGTTGAATTAGAAGTACCAATTTAATTTTCCAAAATCAAAAGAAAGTATATTAAAAGACATTTTAAAAGATTGACTCACATCTTTGAAAGATTTATTGTCTAAAATATGCTGCCTAATATAGTTTTTAGCTTTCAGCCAACAATCTTAAACAGGGTTTTGGTCAGGTGCATTAGGAACGAATAACAAACATCGAATTTTCCATTCTGATTCTTCGAGACCTTTATTGATAGAAGATAGAAACTCTTTGACTAAGTTCCCTGTATGGAAAGTGGCTCCATCCCAAATTGTAATAATCTGTTTAGCTAAAGGGTTTTGTTCCATTAAAAACTTTAAAAAATCAACTGTTTTCTCCATATTTAGGGTTACCCTGTAAAAGGCATCACAAATTGTCAACAGAATGTTATTTTGTTAACAATTTGTATTATCAGCCCTTTCAAAGACAGTAAGAATTACAAAGCCTGAATGTTGACTCGTCGATTTCTGATTTTTATATTTTTTCCATTTCATACTCATACAAGTCCCCAGTCCCACTGCGCCCAATGAGCATAAAGAGATAAGAGGATTCAAAATAGAGATGAATACAGCCGAACAGAGACTCAAATAGTTAACCTCATCTTAATCAAGCGGCTTGTCGGATTTTGGATTTAGGTTTAAGAGGCAGTTGAGGTGGCGGTTTAGATTGTTTATTACCTTCGAATCTTTTTTGGGCTATTATAGAGTCATTAGCGGTTAAAACGCCGAAAAAAATCCAGACGACTTCCGGGTGTTCGTTTCGGGCTTTGATTTTATTGAGCAGGTAATGATTTTTTTCATTACCAAAGCTACCTTCTCATCGGGTGGCACGAGCTTTACCGATAATTTGACGCCTTTTGGATTCGGCCTCATATTGTTCTCTCTCTTTTTTCTTCCAATTGGGGTTTCCTTGCTTGGCAAAACAGGTTGCAATACCTTTTTTCTTGCAAAAAGCTCTGAGATTGTCTAATTAATCCGCACACAAAATTCTCCAATGAGATATTAAATTTGTGATATGGAAAAACAAAAAACAAGCAGAGTTATCGTAAATACGATAGTGATTTTAAAGTTGAAGCTTTAAAATTAGTCCGCTCTGGTCGGAGCGTATCTGATGTTGCTCGGAGTTTAGGCATCGGCGAAAACCTTTTGTATAAATGGCGAACTGAGGACACGTCACAACAACCTAAAGAGGTTCAACAAGGCATTGCGGAATTGGAAGTCTTGCGAAAGCAAATTCGGCAATTAGAACAAGAGCGTGATATTTTAAAAAAAGCGTTGGTTATTTTCAGCCAAAAGACATAACGAAAGTATATAAGGTGATTGGCAATTTGTCTTCTGATTATCCTGTTCGGGTAGTTTGTGCGGTTTTACAAGCCGTATTGACGTCCCATCGTCAGAGGCAAAGAAACCAAAGATGTTTTATCAGAGAGGTCATTAAGAGCACCATAAATTTTAGTCGTGCTGCATTTATTGGTAATTCTTTACCTAAGATGTCTTGTAACTCGCTATATTTAGCCAGCTTTTTCGCTTTGTTGCCATATATTAAGGATGTCAGAACCCACAATATAGGTAACTTGGCGGAAAAGCCTTTTTTGTCATGTACTAAGAAACTGTTTTAAAACCCTCAAATGAGCAAAATGTACTCATAATGGTTGTAGTAGAAGTTCTGAATTTCTAAAGACAATCAAAATGAGTACAG
>JAYTON010000735.1:0-5420 GCA_043747725.1 Saprospiraceae bacterium | reverse complement strand
CCAAACCCCTCAGTATTTCCACAAATTCAGGGCTTTTGAGCTTCTCTGGCTGTAATAACATCAGTTGATGTTCAAGCGCATATTGTTTCACAGCCGATTGAATCAACTGATTGCCCCCTCTCCCACCGAGTTTATCCGTAGCAGTCACCACGCCGACAATATCGTATCCGCTTTTGACCAATATATCCAAACTCGGCACAGCAAATTCGGGTGTTCCCATAAAGACTATTTTCATACTGTTGTTTCTTTTCTTTAATCAGAGGGCAAATTAATGTTTTTCTTCGACACAAAGTTATACTTATCTTTTATGTTGACACATACTAAAGCAATGACCAAAGAATAGACATACCCTACATTTTAAATACATAATCGAGGGGCGGGCATAACCAATATACTAAAAAATAGGCTATTTCACTTCTCCTCATGTTGTAGAGTTAATAAAGTTTACAAACCAGAGTGTGGCTTACAGAATATATTGTTAGAAAATTTTCAAAATTTTATGAATTTTATAACTCATTGATTATCAATACATTTGGGTTATGCCCACTCCTCAAATACATAATTAAAGAGAAAAGGTCCATAATTCCAATTGAGCGGATAAAAGCATTGGAACTCATTCGCCTCTATGATTTCATTGATAATATCTTCTAAACCATTCTCTGGCTTCGGCTGGATTGAAACACTATTTATGTTAGAAAATAAAGTTTCAAAACAAACTTCAGTTTGCTTTAGGCAAGATTCAAACAACTTGCTATTTTTTTTTCTTACCTTTGCCTTCCTATCTATAAAACCCATTGTCCATGCATAACTCACAAGTCAAAACTCATCACTCAACCATTATTTAACCATACTCTAAGATTTGCACGACATTATGAGACGATTGTTTTTTACTATTCTATTATTGGCGGCTGCTTTGGGCGGCTATTATTTTTACACCATCAACAAGGCGAATGTTCCTGATATTTTAGCGGATGAATATCTTCGAATTCCAACGGGTGCTAATATGGAAACGCTTGAGATATTGCTCGAATCAGGTGGTTATGTCCTTGATATTGAATCATTTAAGTCAAGGACTGAAAGTCAAAACTATAAAATACCCCGCGCAGGGCGTTTTAAAATAAAGTCGGGATGGAGCAACAAAGAACTCATTACGCATCTACAACACGGAGAGCAAGCTGCAGTAAAAGTGGTTTTGAATAATGAAAAAACACCACAACAAATAGCAGCTAAAGTGGCTAAAGTGTTGGAATCTGATTCCCTCACTTTTATCAATGCTTTTAATGATGAAACACTTTTGGATTCATTGGGCATGAAAAAGCAGACTTTGATGTGTTATTTTATTCCCAATACCTACGAAATGTATTGGAATACTGACGCCAAGAAATTATTGGAGCGGATGTCAAAAGAGTTTAAAAAATATTGGAATGAAGCACGGACAGCTAAAGCCAAAGCCATGAACATGACGCCCGAACAAGCGATGACAATGGCTTCTATCGTAGAAGGCGAGAGCAATAAAGCAGATGAGCGTCCTCGTGTAGCGGGTGTGTATATCAATCGCCTTGTGACGGGTATGCGGCTTCAAGCGGATCCGACAGTACAATATGCTTTGATGGATATTGAAAAGACCAATATGTTTCGACGTCTGAAATATGCAGATTATTTGACACCGCATCCTTATAATACGTATGTCAATGACGGTTTACCACCCGGACCTGTTTGTATGCCTTCGCCCTCGAGCATTGAAGCGGTTCTCAATCCAGAAAAGAATAACTATATTTACTTTTGTGCAAAACCCGATCTTTCAGGCTATCACAATTTTGCTGAAACATATGAACAGCACAATGTCAATGTGAAATTGTATCAAGATTGGTTGAGAACTCAGAAATAAAAACATCATTGTACGAATGAAAATCAGATAATGAAACTGTCAGATTTAGATTTCAATTTAGATGATAATGGCATTTATAAAGCGAATCATAGACCTTATGTTTAGTGGCATAATAGCCGCCATTATCAGCGTGGAAAATAGACAATTGCGCATTCGGAATGGGTTGTTGGTGCACATCCAACACGCGCCCTTTGATGGTAATTTTCGTACCGCGTTCCTTATCGGAGCAGAGCTTTTCATCTGACCATTTCGCTTGTTTTTCAAGGGCATTTCTGATTGAACTGCGCTCTATTGAAGTGAGTTGTAGATAGTGATTTGTTACTATAAAATGCAGGGAATCATATAGGCTACGCGTTGGATGTGTGGCTAATTCTATCTTTAAAACTTTGGTTTTCTCTGCCCAATTTTGTGATTTACAAGCAATTGGTAGGCAAATTACCCATAAAAATAGAAATATAGTCGATTTCATGTCAACGCTGTTGATGAGTGATAAACTATAAAAGAGATGTAAAATACTGAGGGGTTGTGCATCAATTCCACCGAGCCTTAGTTAAAATGGCAATTAAAAAATAAAGGGGAAATAAAAATGCAGGAATGGCTAATACTGATAAAAGGACTTTAGCCACCATGAGATGACCCAAAGATTTGAGCGCTCAATATAACTGCTAAACCCAGTAACATGCCCATCCACAAGCCACCGTTGAAAGAGGAGACTGAGCCATCGCTCAAGCCGATGAAGAAAAAATACAGGGCGACGAGTGTCACAACGGCATCAATGCCCCAAAGAATCCAAAAGAGTATCATTTTCATTGGTTTTAATGATTAAAAAAATTGGATGACCAATCATTCATCATTTCATCATTATTTCAATCCTCTCCTTTTCACCTCTTTAGAAATGAGAGATAATTCACGGCTCATATCACCCGTCACAGTTGTATTCTCCTGCGCTCGACGAACGAGGTAGGGTAACACATCTTTCACAGTACCATAAACCATATATTTAGCAACATTATAGCCGGCAGCCGATAAATTGAAAGTGATATTATCGCTCATGCCTAAAAGTTGACAAAAGTAAAAATGAGAATGGTCGCGGGCGATGCCCATTTCTTCCATCAATTCTGCGAGTAAAATGGAACTTTGAGCGTTGTGTGTAGCATTCATACAAGCAATTTTTTCAAAATTAGAAACACAAAATACCAACGCATCATTATACAATTTATCCGTCGCCACTTTATCGGGATTGATGGGGGTAGAGTAGCCCATTTCTTCAGCGCGATTGCGCTCTTTTTGCATATATGCGCCGCGTACAATTTTTGCTCCCAGAAAATACTCTTTTTGTTTAGCCAATTCAAAAGATTCCTTTAAAAAATCCAATCTATCATGCCGATACATTTGGAAAGTATTGTAAACAACGGCTTTTTCTTTATTATAACGTGCCATCATCATATTCGCCATACGGTCAATCGAGTCTTGAATCCAAGACTCTTCGGCATCTATCATAACACTCACACCTTTATCTCGTCCTGCATGACAAATTGAGTCGAGTCTTTTAGACACGGCAAAATATTCATTTTGCTCTTCCATTGTCATAGGCGCATTGTCTTGAATTTTTTGAAGCAAATCAAAGCGTGCAAGCCCCGTAATTTTAACGACGACGAAAGGAATATGCTTAGATTTTGAAGCAAAATCAATGGCTCGGATGTTTTCAACCATTGTTTTATTAAAATCTTCTTCTGTTTCTTTTCCTTCTACACCAAAATCTAAGACGGTTTTCGTTTTAAATTTTGCTAAAAGCTCTATCGTTGGCGAGGAATTCAATAGCGTAGTGCCACCACAAAACTGTTGAAAAATGGTATTTTTTATCACACTGTCAGCGAAAGGCAGTCCCCATTCTACAAATTTGAGAGCCAAATTAGAGCCGTACTTCACTAAATATGGGTTATTCATCATGCGGAATAACCACGCCGTTTTTTTTAATTCTTTATCCGATTTATTTGAAAAAGCGATTTCCGTGTTTGAAAAATCTAAAGCATTTTTTTTAATATCCATCATTTTTCTCAAAGTTGTTAGAGCAATTGATTTGCTAAATTATTTTTTATGTAAAAAACGTGCAAATGTACATTATTTTAAAATGAATAAAAAATATCGACATTAGCTACTTTTAATTAAAGCAGAACTGGGGTTCTGTGCTACAAATTACTCATTACCCATTACCAATAATTACTGAGGGGTATTCAATTCGCACATGATGTATATTTTTCAACATTTGCTTGAAACTTTGCTTGCATTTTTCCAAATCATTAAAACTCAAGGCGGAATTTTCAAGTTGCCCTTGTACTATTTTATCGCCGACAATGCGTTCCACAAGGTCGTCAATGGCACGGCTATCGGGGTTTTTGAGTATTTTAGAAGTCGCTTCTAAGCTATCGGCGAGCATCAAAATAGATTCTTCTTTGGTGCGCGGTTTAGGTCCAGGATATTGAAATGAGGCTTTGTCCTTTTCCCCATCGGGATTTTCCCGTACGTACATACGGTAAAAATACTCAACCATGGTGGTGCCATGATGGGTGGAAATGAAGTTGATAATCACGCGTGGGATTCCATTTTTCTCAGCCATTTTGACCCCCTCAGTAACATGCTCAATGATGATTTTAGCGGACTCTAAACGGGGTAAATTATCATGCGGATTTGTACCTGATTGATTTTCAATAAAATACATCGGCTTCAAAGTTTTGCCAATATCATGATACAAAGCTGCCACTTTTACCAATAAATCATTCGCGCCAATAGCTTTTGCCGCCGATTCACAAAGGTTGGCTACTTGCAATGAATGTTGCAAAGTGCCGGGCGCATTCATGGATAACTCTTTCAACAATAGATTGTTCAAATCGCTCAATTCTGCTAAAGAAATACTCGAAGTAAAACCGAAAAAACCACCCATCAATGGTATCAACGGATAGGCTAAAAGCGTCAAAAAACCATTCAATGACAGCCAAATCAAGACCGTCCAGTTGATATTGGAAATACTGCTTTCTTCTATCAATGACAAACCGATAAATCCTAAAACATAAATGACAAAAACAGTAAAAATATTTTTAAAGAAATTGCCCCAATAACGGGTATCAAATTGCGAAAAAGCCACCACTAAGCCCGCGAGGATTTGTAAAAATATAAATTCATAGCCCGGCACCGTTATCAAACCCACTATCAACACTATAATAATATGTGTAACAAAAGCCAGTTCCCGGCTGTGAAAGTTTTTGATGACAATAGGCGCGATACAAAAGGGCACCATATAAGGATTCAAAACATCCGAGACCCGAATGCCATACATCAAATAGGTGAATAAAATAACCCATGACATGAGAAAAATAATCCATCTGAGTTTGATAAAAACCGATTGATTATTATTTTTTAAATAAAATAAATAAAGCATTAAAACCAAAGCACATAATAATGCATAACCAATGGAAATCAAATAATATTTTTGGCTTGAAAAATAGTCGGATTCGTATTGCTCTTTGTAGGAATA
>JAYTON010000734.1:0-1940 GCA_043747725.1 Saprospiraceae bacterium | reverse complement strand
AACGCTTTTATCAAACGGTGAACAAAATAATGTGAGATCGGTGTCATGCGACTGTGTTTGTTTAATGTTACCTTTCGGAACAAAGCAACGAACGGGGAGGACGTTTTAGCTTTTCGGTTTTGTACGTTTATTGAGTCATGTTAAAAGTTTCAAAAAAATTGAGTCCTTAAACAATGTCAACTCGTACGGCGTTTTAATATCATAGTTTGTTGTTTTAATAGTGTCATAGTGCAATGGAAGCTGTAAAAGATGTAGCTTTAAATCTGTTTTGTTCTTTGTTTGTTTTTTGTTTTACTTTTTGTTTTACTTTTTGTTTTGATGGTTTCTTTCGCATTTGTTCAACAAATATAGGATGAAATAAATTGTGTTGCCAGATTCACCATTTTAAAGAAAAACAAGATTTCGTAACCTGATTGAGGTAAAAAAAAAGACATAATTTTTATGTTAAAATGTAAACTCCTTTATTTTCAATTATTTATAAGAGTTAAAAAAAAATCATTTATTTTAAAATTAAAATAAAAAATATTTATGAAAAATCTATTTTTAAGCATAATTACCATTTCTGCGGTATCCTTTATGGGCTGTAATCAAAGCGGTAGCAACGCATCTACCTCAATAAATACCCCTCAGTCAAGCAGCAAAAATGAAGAAGCTAAAGCTATTTTTGCCTCCGCGACCTCGAATCAATTCAACGAATATTGGTATGCAGGCAAAGCTGAAATATGCAGTTACGATTATACTATCAATCGGTACGATGAGCCGCGCACAGGATATGCTGTTTTCGTTTTCGTCACTGAAGATTTATCAAAATCCAAGCAAGTCAAGCTCGATGACCCCGCCAAAGCAGGCGATGACCGAGTGCCGGTCTTGAAACTCAATGCCATTCAGCGTTTTCAAACAGGTATTTATGATTATTCGCTGATGAGTAGCCTATTCACCCCCGTTGATGTTCAAAAATTCCCTCATTCGTTGAAAGCAACTACGACAGTGCAAGATTGGTGCGGTCATGTTTTTACGCAAATGAATTTGAAAGGCAATCAATATCACGTAACATCGTATTCTTATTTTGAAATGGAAGGCGATAAACAATCAGATACACAAGGGGATGCCATGCTCGAAGATGAAGTTTTTACGCGCCTACGCATCAATCCCGCGAGCCTACCGAAAGGCGCGACGAAAATGATTCCTAATCTCACATACACACGCTTGCGCCATAAGCCGATTGCTGCTCAAAATGCTACGATTGACATTAAAGATGGTGAAGCGGGCTTGAAAACATGCATTGTGACGTATCCTGACATCAAACGCCGCTTGGAGGTGAATTTTGAAGCCGTTTTTCCTTACAAGATTATGTCATTTATAGAATATGACGGCGATAAAAAGATGAGTGAAGCCAAATTGAAAAAGTCGGTGATGAGCGATTATTGGGCAAAACATGATTTGAAATCTGACCCTTTGCGGAAGGATTTGGGCTTATAATTTATCGGCTCAACTTGCAGCAAGTTTTTCCGAAGGAATCCCTTTGGGAGAAAAGTTACAACATACCCTATAGGGCTTTCGTATAAAAAAGCTTCATGCGCAAAAACCATTAAATTTGTTTTGCACAACGGAATAAAATGGCACTATCAACACATGAAGAGAAGCAAAGTAAGACATTTTATGAGACATTACAAAGTAGTCCTACTTTAGATTTACGAGATAAACAGGGCAATATAGTGTCATGGATGTGCGAAAAAAATATTTCGATAAACGCTGGCGGTTTTGCCCAATTGAATTCAGTCATTCAAGCCAAACGAACACGTACAGACATGAAAACAGGTAAATGTTCAGATGAGACATCCTATTATATAAGTAATTGCATCATTGCTCATACAGACCATGCAAAGCAAATTTATGGACGCATTCGGAATCACTGGGCTATTGAGACCAATAATCATATC
>JAYTON010000733.1:0-2985 GCA_043747725.1 Saprospiraceae bacterium | reverse complement strand
GGTTATTTCACGCTCACGCGTGGCGGAATACGACTTGGTCGTAGCGGTCTAATTTGACGCTCGATAGAAGAGATGAGATAATATGTCGTTACCGTATGATTCATTATGGGACAAATATACGCGCCTTCTCTATATTTTACAAGATTGTGCCGAATAAAATTTGTTTTTAACAAAAATTTAAAATTTTGATTTTAAGGAATTGTATATTAAAATCAAACACTTCTTCTTTATTTCAAAATGAATCCTATACTGAAGGGATATTATAAAAATTAAATTTTACAATTTACATTCTAAAGAAATTAAATTTTATTTTCAAATGTTAAAAACAAAAATTTAGATTAATCTAAAAATTATTTTTTTTATTTCAAATCAATTTTTAACTTTGTGGTAGTGCTATAATTGCAGAAATCCAAATGAAAAATTTACCATCACTTTCATTGTGAGTATTTAAAAACAAAGTGCGTCAAGTTTCGACTTGACGCACTTTGTTACGTCAATATTCAAAAAGCCGCTTGATGTCTGTCGGTTGCTGCGCCATCACACGCAATGACACCAAGCGGATTATGATTTCCATTTGGTTTTATGGATTAAAGATATTCGTCAGTCTCTGTTTTATCTTTATCATCTTTATCATCTTTATCGGCTTTGCTTTGTAAGCCCAGCTGCAAAAGATAGCCACTTAATAAACCTACGCCTCCGCAAAAGACAATCAATCCAGCTATCACGCCTTCATCATGAAAAAATAAATTGCCGAAGAATAAACCCAAGCCGATACCGACAGCAGTAAAGCCCAAGCGCATTGGGCGATAAGGATCACGTTTGCCCCAAATTCTTTTTGAGTCTTTGGGATTGAGTCCTCGCTCTATCATCGCCATGCGTTCAATATTTTCGAAGCGGCGAATAAAAATAATCATCGTGAATAAACCGATTGAACCAATTATGGGAACCATTAATGCTAATTGCTGCGGTGTCATGTTGCCAATATTTTTTACAGTAAATAAATTTTATTTCTTAAAAATTTTAACGAATTTCGTATGCTCATATGATAGAAGATAGGAGCAATAGGTTACGGGCTGTTTTGAAAAAAAATAAAATTATTTATAAAATATTGATTTTGAATGAATACTCGTGTCGGATACTTTAAAAGTATCCGACGCCTAACCCCTCAATATATTTATAGGAGGAATTCATTCTCAGATAAAATATACGATAGCTTGTAACCTTTTAAAGAAATCACCAATCCAATCAATTGTGAAGACAACGGAGGACAAAGATATACTGCTCATCGAGCGCATACTGAGAGGCGAGACGCCCGCATATCGCGAGCTAGTGAATCGGCACAAGGATTATGCCTTCACTATTGCCTATCGCATACTCAGTAGCCGCGAAGATGCGGAGGAAGCAGGGCAGGATGCCTTTGTTCGCGCTTTCAAAGCGTTGCCGAATTTTAATCGGGAGGCGAAATTCACTACATGGTTTTATAGAATTATTATGAATGCGGCGTTGACGATTCAGCAGAAGAAGAAAATGCAGACTGAAGACCTTGATAATGCCTATTCAGAGGTGTCGATACTGAGGGGGGGTGACTCCACTGACAGTATGAAAAGAAAAGAACAGCAGTTTTACATTCAAAAGGCTTTGAAACAATTACAGCCAGATGATGTTACTATGATTACTCTTTTCTATTTAAAGGAACAATCTTTGGATGAGATTGCTGAAATAGTCGGTATCGAAGCCAATACGGTCAAAGTAAAACTCCATCGCGCCCGTAAAAGATTGGCGGAAGTGATGCAAGATATGCTCAAAGGAGAGGCGCAAAGCCTTTTGTAAATTAATACAAAATGTTTTAATTTAAAGACAATGAAAAAAATATCAGAAGAAGAAATGTGGGAAGTGATTGACGGCTTAGCAACGCCCGACATCATGCAACAGCATGAAAAACTCATGCTCGAAAGCCCTGAATATAAAGCAGAGTTTCAAAAATACGCTTTCATGGATGAACAACTTTTGAAACTCGACCTCGAAGTGCCGTCGATGCGCTTCACTGAAAACGTCTTGGATAATGTGTTATTGCTTAAAAAAGCAACGCCTCGGACGGATAGAACGCCTCTATTTTTCATGCTATTCATGGGTACACTGTCGGTATTGGTGGTTTGGATGTTCCTCCCAACTGCTCCTCCTTCAACGCCCGCTTTAACTGTCAATACTGAGGGGGTGACTTCAATATTATCTAACCCGATGTGGGCATATGGTTTTTTAATTTTCAACATCATTTTGTTTTTCGTAATTTTGGATAAAAAAGTGTTGAAACCTTATTTTGATAAAAGATTGAAATAATTTTTTAAAAATAATAAGTAATACCGCCAAATGTGATGTACCCATTTGGTGGTATTTTATTTTAATTAAAGCCTAAAACAGGTAAAATCACAGAATTTTTATTTACAAATACAAATTTTAAGTATAGTTTTGGTGCATGAAATTTTTATTCCATCGCCCCTGCGCTATTTCCACTATAACAAACCGTTTCAATTATCTCAAATTCCTGAACATGATTAAAAGCATTTTTACAGTTCTTTTCTTAATGACATCTTTAGTTTTGACCGCTCAAAATTCGTTGGGCATAGCTACTGGTTCAAAACTCACTTACGAAGTCAACGCTTCTACTGACAAAAAACACATTGTCTACGACCTCGTTTTCACTGTCAAAACCATCAATAGCGAAGGCATTACCTTTGATTGGGCAGCCAGCAATGGCAAAAGAGGAACAGTGACAATGAGCAGAGTTGCACTCGATAATGCTGCTACGCTTGTAAGCGACCTTAAAAACGGTGCAAATGCACAATGGTCAAATCAAACAGCTCTCTTTTTTCCAAAAAAAGCTTTTAATGAGCTGATGAATGCGGGCGAAACAAATGTCAAAACCAATAGTGATGCGGCGGCTACTACCTTTAAAAAAGTGGTATTGCGTGATTATAGTTATTTTCA
>JAYTON010000732.1:0-5826 GCA_043747725.1 Saprospiraceae bacterium | reverse complement strand
TTGATGGGTAAGGTCAATATCCCTTTGATAACCACTAATCGTATCAATATACCTGATATGGCTGATAAAATCATTGCAGATGGGTGTGCAGATATGGTGTCTATGGCGCGTCCATTTTTAGCGGATGCTGATTTTGTAGTGAAAGCGGCTAACAATCGGGCAGATGAAATAAATACCTGTATTGGTTGCAATCAAGCCTGTTTGGATCATACTTTTCAATTGAAAGTAGCGAGTTGTTTGGTGAATCCGAGAGCTTGCCATGAAACGATTTTGAATTATAATTCTACAAAAGTAAAGAAAAAAATAGCGGTTGTCGGGGCAGGTCCAGCAGGTTTGGCAACGGCTACGGTGGCGGCTCAACGGGGGCATGAAGTATACCTATACGATGCAGCGGCTGAAATCGGCGGTCAATTCAATATGGCAAAGCAAATTCCGGGCAAAGAAGAGTTTTACGAAACCATTCGCTATTTTAATAAACAAATCCAACTGACAGGTGTGCATTTGCATTTAAATACGTTGGTTGATGCTGCATTCTTAACTAATCAAGGCTTCGATGAGGTGGTTTTGTCAACTGGTGTCTCACCTCGTACGTTGTCAATCGAAGGAATTGACCACCCCTCCGTATTGTCGTATATTGAAGTGCTGCGCGATAAAAAACCGGTTGGTCAACGCGTGGCTTTGATTGGTGCAGGCGGTATTGGTTTTGATGTGGCTGAATATTTGGCACATGATGGTGCATCTACAAGCCTTGATACCAGTGCCTTTATGAAAGAATGGGGTGTAGATATGTCGTATCAAAAGGCAGGGGCGATGACCAAACCACAGCCCATTGCTTCACCGCGCACTATTTATTTATTGCAACGCACCAAAGGGAAAATCGGTGCAAAATTAGGTAAAACCACCGGCTGGATACACCGCAGCAGTTTGAAAATGAAGAAAGTAGAAACATTAGATGGTGTACAATATGAAAAAATTGATGACAAAGGTTTGCACATCAATATCGACGGTTTTTATCGACTGTTGGAAGTGGATAATGTCATCATTTGCGCTGGACAGGAGTCATTGAATACATTATTAGAGCCGCTCAAAAAAGCGGGCGTTTCCACACATATCATCGGTGGTGCTTTTGAAGCCCTTGAATTGGATGCTAAAAGAGCGATTGATCAGGGGTCGAGGTTGGCGGCGAGTTTATAATTTTAATTTTTTAACATAAATTAGAAAAATTTATCATTCATCATTTCCTATGAATATTACACGTAGGTCATTCATACGCTCATGCCTCTTGAATATGACATCCAATATTGTAATAATGACGACCGAAAAGTTAATTATGCCTAACGTATTATCAATTTCTTACTAATATTCCCAACTCTCAAAATATAAATACCCTTTTGCCAGTTGTTAGTTTCAATAGGTATTTCACGGCTAATTCTATCTTGAAAGACAGCTTGCCCCAAAGTATTATAAACCGTTATGCTCATAATTTTATTTGAATTAAGCCGCACCGTTATCCCCTCAGTATTGGCAGGGTTTGGAAACAATTGAAAATCATTTTCAAGTAAAATCTCTTCCGTAGCGGTGGTGCCTGTATTATTATTAGTATTAAAAGTAGGCGTTTGGAGAACAAAATTGCCTGTTCCATTAGGGCGACGGGCATAGCTGATGTCCGCTTTTTGCGTACCAAAGACGATATTATCAACAAGGGTTGTATCACTTTTAGAAAGCAAAACAGCTTCTCCCGAACCACTCAGTTTAAAATTAGCATGAAGGCTTGTGGCGGTATTCTGACTACTGTCTTCGTCAGCCCAAACTATTAAATAACCATTGGCAGGGATAGACGTGTTTTTAGGCAATTTCCATTTAGCCAATTTGAGCGGGTCATCGCTGATAAACCAACCGCTGACATCAACCGCAGTAGTAGATTTATTATACAATTCTATCCAATCGTCAAATTGACCATTAGGGTCAGCAGCGGTTTTGGTATTAGAAGCCATCAACTCATTAATGACAATATCGCCTGCTGATATGGTGGCTTTGATTTGATAATATTCATGTTCGGCGCGTTCGGGCGAAAAGATGCCCGCGTTAACGTTCTCAGCCCAAATATAATATTCCATAGTTGGATTAACGAGTTTAAAACCAATACCAAAAGTACCGTCATTGGCTGCACCGTCTTTGTGCAAACCATCGTCAAAAAGCTCTACTCTTTTAAAATAATTGGTTGTTTTTACTCGATAACCTATCAATACACCATTACCAATATGACCGCTTACTTTTGCCGTAATCCACACAGAATCATTGAGTTTTACATTAGGTGTAGATATAATATTTGATATAACAGGCGGCGTTAGCTTCATAACGGCGAGCGTATCGAGGTATTTTATTTTGTTTTCCATAAGACTCACGATGCCAGGCGTGCTACCGCCGCCTGGTCCACTAGAACCTGTACTGCCATAATAAAAATTAGTTTTAAATAAAGCATACGTACTCAAATTATTAGGGTCGCCTTGCACGGCGGCATCTATAATTTGTCGCATGGCTTCGCCGCGTGTGCGGTATTTCCCCGATTTGAAAGCTTCATTTGTCATAGTCCGCAAATGGGCAATGTACATTTTACGAAAACGCTCATTCGCTAACAGCTTGGAAATCAATGGCTTAGCTGTATTTGTTTCGTGGGTAAAAGGAGATAGTTTAGCCATCCCGATAGAGTCAAGTCCGCCGCCGGGAGTGCCACCACCCACACCGCCAGGGAAACCACCAAACGACATATTCAAATCCCAAATGATAGGATTGAACCGGGCATTGTCATCGCGCCAGAGATAGTAATTTTGAGTAAAACTACCCGTATAACTGTCTAAATTGACAAAAAGGATATTAAAAGCCAACATCCAGAGTGTGTGGTCAATGTCCAATATTTTTTCAAAATCTGCGGCGGGTTTATTATTCAAAGTATCGCAAAGGTGAATCAATTGCTTCCAACCATAATCCGAATACATTTCATACGACTTATAATACAACGAAGAATCTGTGCCTAAATAGGCTACTGAAGATGCCCCACCACTGCCACCTTGGAGCGAAGGCGGCGTACATTTCACAAATATATTCCCACCCGACGAAGGAAAATGCTTTTTACAAAACGTCTTCGTCACCGCCTCCGTATTGGTGTATAGCCCAACGAGCACATCATTGACCCAGACTTTGGCAAAATTGGCTCTTGGCAAATCGGTGTAAGGCTGCATGAGTTCATAACTCAATGCTTCACGCACGCATGAAGGGTCGGAAAAAATATTCGCCAATTTGATGTCTTTATATCCTTGATAATCTTGAGATTTGACATTATCCAATTCAATATGCCACGGGTTCTTTTTACGCGTAGCATTGAAAGTGGAGTTGCCTTTGTATTTCACGCCCACCGAATCGAAAGTGACACCATTGACAATCACTTTTTGACAAACCGTATAAGGTTCAGCCACTGATTGGGCAGCATTGACAAGTAAAGTATTCCAGTTGGTTTGAGTAAAATAGATTTTTATTTCTTGAATCGTAGAAATATCATAAAAATCTTGCCCTGAAACAGCCGAAATACTGAGGGGGGTAAAGCAGAGTAAAAAGAGTAATTTTTTAAACACGGAGATTGCTTTTTATTATTGTTTGATAATTTTAGTTTTCAACGGATGATAAACAAGGGTATTATTATAAAATATAACGTAAATATAAACAGTTCCTATTTTATTTTATTTAGAAATACTTAAATGTCTCATTGTGGATACATTCAAAATTGTCATTAGGTTGGCAAAGAGGGTTACATTCTGTTAAAATAAAAATTTAAAGTATAAGTTTTCTATTGTAAGCGTTTAAAGGAAGTCATCATCATTTTATTAAACAATAAACAATTGCTCTATGAAAAACCTTTGGTTGCATGGTATTTATTTGACTGTTATTGGTGTTTTAAGCTTTCAGTTGTGGGCTAAAACGTTGGCTACGAGGCTTGCTTTTGAGCAGGTGGATAGGGTATTGGAAAGTAATTGTACATTTTTTGATTGGAATGCAGAATATCTTTTTCAAGACATTGAAAAACAAACAGAAAGTAACCCACTCAGTTATAAAACTTATTTTGATAGCGGAAAACAATTAAGAGAAGATTCTAAATTAGCTACTAATTTTATTGATAAACTGTCAAGAGAAGTGCAGAATCATATAAAATTGGATTTAAATATTATTAAAGATTCTCTAAATTTTTATTTAAAATCATTGACTAATATTCAAAATAAAGAAGACAGTTTAAGTTTAATAAAGCGCTATGGTTTATTTAAAACTATTCAAAATGACTCATTTTGGAAGTATTTTAAAGTAAATGAAATGTCAAATTTATTTTTATTAAAAAATCAATTCAAATTAGATGAAATTTCATATTTGATTTATATACAAAATAAAGTTAGTGGGCGTATGCTTACAGGATGTAATGACTGTTTTAGAGTTGCAATTGCTCCAAAAAAGGCAGCAATAATAGAAGGCGAGAAATTTGAAGCGGATATATATTTGGCAAAATATACAAACTCAGCAGTTGGGACAGAAATTACATTTACTGTTGATAATCAAAATCTACCTTTTAAAGAAGATGTTGCACATTATTCGAAAATAGAAAACAAAACGGGAATAAAGAAACTTAAAGCAGTAGTTTCATTTCGTAACATTTTAACCGGAGACATTATGACACGAAACGGTGAATTCCAATACCACGTCCTCCCCAAATGCAGCCAAAACTGTCAATAATAGATGCAAATACTGAGGGGGTCATATATTTTATTACGTCGTTTTAGTAAATTTTCAGACCTTTACTATGGAACTAAAACGAAGAATGAATATGAAAAAAACCTTGACTCTTTTAGTATTGTGTAGCATGACAGCATTTTCTTTAAAGGCTCAAACGCCGAATATCACGAGCGTGATACCTGTGGCTACGAGTATCGGGCGGTATGAAAAATTCGAGATAAAAGTAGTTTTGAACGGTACAATTGCCAATCCTTACGATTATGACGAGCTGGTACTGAGGGGGGTGTTCACCGCACCGAGCGGGCGAAAAGATACGATTGAAGGCTTTTATATGCAGAATTTCGACCTCAATACAACAACCGGTTCATTGACAACAACAACCAACAGCTATCTCATCCGGTTCTCTCCCAATGAAATCGGCACGTGGAATTATAGCTTAACACTCACAACTTCTACAGGTACAAGTGCCGCTTCAACGGGTACTTTTCAAGCAATAAATGCCAATGCAAAGGGATTTATCCGAAAAAATACGACTAACTATTTGAGTTTTGACAACGGCGAGCAGTATATTCCGATTGGGCAAAATTTGGCTTGGCAAAATAAAAATCCGTATTTGGATTATAAAAAATGGCTTGAACGCATGGGCGCAGCGAAGGCAAATTTTATGCGCTTGTGGTTATGCCATTGGGGTGTCGGCTTGGAGTGGAAATCGGGGACAGGCGGTGGCTTCGATGGCTTGAAAAAATATAAACAGAATAACGCTTGGTACATAGATTATATCGTCGAAAAATGCAAGGAACAAGGCATTTATATGATGTTTTGCATCAATCATCATGGACAAGTTTCTACCACAACCAACTCTAATTGGGCTGAAAATCCTTATAATACAGCCAATGGTGGTCCTTGTTCGCAAACCGTCAATTTCTTCGATAATGCGGCGGCGAAGGCTTTGCATAAAAACCGCTTGCGCTATATTATTGCGCGTTGGGGATATTCCACTCAAATCATGTCTTGGGAATTATTCAATGAAGTGAGTTATACCGACAATTATGC
>JAYTON010000731.1:0-6269 GCA_043747725.1 Saprospiraceae bacterium | reverse complement strand
GCTGTGATGGATTTCGACTTGCGTAAAAACATCGTTTATGATGGTGGAACTGGCTACAAATTTGTCAGCAACAGCGAATTGACAAACGGCGTTCGGGTTGTTCAAAAATCTGAAACTGGTACCATCAAAGGTACAATCAACAACACTGCCGTGACTACAAGTGATAAAGTGGTCGTTTATGCCTACAAAAAAGGTGCTTATACCAAAACGACCGAAATGTCAGGTCAAGGTACTTCAAGTGTGGAATTCAAAAATGCCGTAACAAGTAGTGTGGTGACTAATGGTGCTTATCAGTTAAGCTTTTTGGAAGTTGGTGACTATGAATTGCACTTTGTTTCTTACAAAGACAAAAACAGCGATGGCAAATTGGATATTCAAGGTGAGTTCAATGCCAGTATCACAGGTAATTTAAATCTCACAGCTTTAAGCGTGAGTGCTAATTCAACTGTCACTGCTAATGTCAATCTTTTGTCGATTATTATTCTTTAAGATAAAAACGATATTCTTTCAATCACAGAACTTAATAAGAGGTTGCCTACCAAGGCAGCCTCTTTATTTTTCAATTTCATAAAACTGCTCTTTCATACCCAAAGCATCTTCCGGCGTATCCAATTGATGAAATTGTTTGGGCGAAAAACCAGTAAAATCCTTGTAATCTCGCACTAAATGCTGATAATCGTAGTAATTACAATCAATGGCAACACTCAACCAATCTAAATTCGGTTGAGTATTTTTAGTTCTAAATGCATTATCAAAGCGGATAAGGCGGCTAAATAATTTGGGGTTAACACCTATTCTATCTTTAAAATTGCGTTCAAATTGCTTGACACTCAAACACGATTCCCTTGCCAACCAATCCAAAGAAACGGCAGCATCTTTATAGAGCATTAATTTACTTACCTTATCAATGGGGTGCTTGTCTTTCACTACTTTTTTCACCAGTTTTGTTACAAACTGATTGGCAATAGTGACCATTTCTGTATAATTCTTAGCATAATGAAATTGCTCATTGACAAATTCAATGTTTTTGGTAAATATGCGATCGGCTTCTAAATATTCATCGTTCAACTCCATCAACGGAATTCCTGTCAAGCGATACAAAGCCCCCGGCTGAAAAATGATTTGTATCACTAAAAAATGAGTACCAATAAAGCGATTCGTCACCGTCATATGTTGTCCAACCAAGGCAATGGGGAGATGTGAGATTTTCTTTTTACTATCTGCATACTCCACCCTCTCCGTATCATGAGGATAGAATGCCAAGCAGTTTTCAGGGCGCGGCGTATAATGTTTTGAAGGCGGCGTCACCCCTTTTTCAAAACTAAAATGTGCAATTCGATAGCATTTTATATACTCTTGAAGCCCTTGAAGTGGTAAAAAATCTTTTAAAAGCATTTTTTTTTTACAAATAATTAGGAATCTTTAATTAGGAATTAGGAATTTCTAATTAGGAATTTCTAATTAGGAATTGGCAATCAGTAAAATGTAATTTACGTATCCTAATTCCTAATTAAAAATTCCTAATTAAAGCGTCAAAGGCGGTCCCACTACTTTCATATCATGGTCAACATGGATTTGGAGCATTTCTTCGGGCGTGGGTGGTTTGGTTAGGTTGTTTAATTTTAAGAAAAAGTCTTCCATTTTTCCTGCGGGAGTGACCCAATAAATCAATTTTCCTTTATCAGAAAATTGCAGCCAAGTATGCGGCACTTGTCGAGGTAAAAAAATGCTATCACCTGCTTTCAAGGTACTTTTTTCATTGCCAACTTGAAAGAGAAATTCTCCTTCGGCAATATAAAAAATTTCGTCTTGTTTGAGGTGAATATGCAGCGAGGGTCCTGTTTTTTCAGTGCCGATATACTCAAACATAGCTGCTGCCCCCTCAGTATCTTTCTTAGAAATCTTCAAATCGTTGGGGTTGACGCCTCTGAAAGGCGTGTGTTGTCCAAAACGGGCTTCACCTGCTTTGACGATAAAAGATTTAGTGGGTTTTTCACCGTTTTTCAAATTGGTTGATGACGCTAATACAGGTGCAGCCACAAGGCTCGATAGGATAAAATTACGACGTTTCATTGTAAAAAAAAAGGTTAAGTGGTGGAGAAATATTGTTTTATTTCTACAAACTTAACCTTGTTCTGAGGCGGTTTAGTGGTAAAAAATCGTCTTTTAATCTTCAAAATCCAATAAGCCTTCAAAAATATCGTCGACGAGTATTGAAAAATCAGGGAAAATGCCTACTTGAATGTTATCACTCGAATAATAATGTGTTGAAATAATCACGGAGTGATTGAATATGAATAACCCCTGATGCAATCAGGGGTTATTCATATTCAATCGCTCCGTGATTATTTCTCCGTAGGAATCCTTTGGGTAATCCATTATTCGCTTACTCCACCAACGAAACATCGCCCGAATAAATACCCGACGTACCATTCCCATATTCAATTTCAATGACATACACATACACGCCCGCTGACAAGCGTTTACCTTTAAATTGACCATTCCACCCTTGAGAATCATTGCCCAATGTGGCATTTTCAGTAGTAAAAACGAGGTTTCCCCATCGATTAAAAATGTCCATTTTCTTTATGCGTTTGGCACAATCGACTCCGTAGGCTGTAAAAAAATCGTTGAAAGTATCGTCGTTGGGGCTGAATGAATTGGGGATAAAGACTTTTTCACAAGGGTTGACTTTGATAAAAATATCATCGGTAGCTGTACAGCCATACTTTGTATCTTTTACAGTCAGTTGGTAGAGCGATTTACTGAGGGGGGTCGCTATCGGCGTTTTACAATCCACACAACTCAGTCCCGTTGGCGGAGACCATCTCCAAGAGAGCGTATTTTGGGAATTAACCAAAGGATTCAAGCGAATACTATCGCCATTAAAAATAGTCGTATCGCTACCGAGATTTAAATTCAATTCAATGACATTTATATTGGTAACGACAATGCTGTCGCAACCATTTTTAATCGGAATAGTATCTGTGTAGCTACCCGTTTTGTTGTAGATTTTATTGTTAATTTTAAACGTTTCGCCTTTGCATAATACAATATTTTGCATCCGAAAAGGCAGCGGCATGACTGTCAAATTAATATCAAAAATGGTGTCGCAGCGGTACGGGCGTGGGATGGTATCTCGATAATGACCCGTTTGATTGTATATTTTATTATTGACTTTTAATGATTGAGTAGCGCAAATTGTGGTATCAATTTTTTCAGTCCATTTTATAAAAACTTCCAAATCGGTGATGACAATACTATCGCACTGATACCCCCTCAGTATATTTCGATAAATGTCCGTTTTTTTATAGGTACTATCCCCTATTTTATAAGTATCAACGCTGCACATATACACTTTTTGAGTGCGTATATTTTCAGGGCGAACGGTCAAATTTAAATTAATAGTGCTATCACACCCTTTTATGGTTTTTAATTTTATGACATAATTCCCTGTTTTTTTATAAAAATTTTGTCCAATTAAAAGGCTATCGCCATAACAAATAGTGGCTTTTTGAGCCATAGAATAATTGGGATAAAAGCTCAAACGCACCGTCACGATGCTATCACCGCCCGATGCAGCTCTAAAACAATGGGCATATATCCCCTCAGTATTATAAGCATTTCCAGCAAAATTATAGGTTTCTCCCTTGCAAATGCTATCAAAACGGGTTATTTCGTAGGCAGGGAAGCGAACTCTTAGACTCATCTTTATAATGCTATCGCAGCCCTTAATGTTTTTAAGTATTTTTTCATATTCACCTGCTATTTTATAAAATTGGTTGTTAAAAAAAAGAGAATCGCCCTTACAAATGCTGTTAACAACAGCCGTAACAGATTTAGGAATGACGTTCACAATGATGGTATCGTGCGAGGGCGTGACTGGCGTGAAAGTGATATCATCAATGGCAAAATCATTTCCATTGGGATTTGTATTTTGATTTAAAAGGCAAATTTTAGCGGTGGTATTATTGCCCGAATTCCATATTTCATAAAACTGATTCCATTGGCAATTGGTGTTCGTGACGTCAATGATTGTTCCCAAATTAACGCCATTGATACCAAATTGCAGGCGCGGGGGCGCACCGCAAGTACATATATTTTCCAACCAAGCTGAAAAGGCATAATCTGTATTGGGCTTCACCGCAATTTCTTGACACCATACATTTTGATTGAGCGTAGAGGCACCATCCACAAGCATCATATTTCCGACACCCGAAGTATGGTCAGTGCAGGCACTAAAACCTACCCACCATGATTTTGGTCCATTGCTCGTGACGAGATAATGCCCACTTCCGGCATTATTAGAGACGCTGTAATCACTCGTAAATGACGTATTGCCTTGCGTGAAATCAGAATTGGAAAGGATATTTTGTTGAAGACTATAAACAGTGCTGATATAAGTAGTCGTTTGAGTGGGTTTTGCAAACGGATTGCGAATCTTAGGATTGCTCAACCCCTCAGTCGTTTGCCATGAATAATCTAATCCCACTATCGCAGTGGTCAATTGCGTAGAATCGCCTTCGCAGATGGTAATGGTTTTTTGAGCATTGAGGCTACTTAATTTTAATAAAAGGAAAAAAGAAAGGGCGTAGAATGTTTTCATAAATGTTTGTTGCTTAATATTCAAAGCAAGATAGATGAAATTCTAAGAATTCAGAAACTAATACTGATGGCAAGTTTAAAAATTAACGTATTTTAGAGTCTTTTTCAAACCATAAAATCCAACTTCCATGCAAAATTCCAAACGGTCATTTCTAAAAAATATAGCAGGTGCAAGTGCTGCTTTCACCCTCTTACCTTTCGAAACTTTAGAAAAATCATTTTCTCAAATAGCCCATCTCACCCCTCAAGAAGCGGCTAAAAAAGAAGACTTTTGGAGCGACATCCGCCAAGCCTACCGCATAAAGCCCGATTATATTAACCTCGAAAATGGGTATTATTCGATGCAATCGGAAGAGGTTTTGAAGGCATATATCGGTCATGTTCAGGAGGTCAATTATCAGGCTTCATATTATATGCGCACGCGACAGTTTGATGACAAAACGGCTATGCGTCAAAAATTAGCGACCATGCTCGGCTGTGCCACTGAAGAGTTAGCCATCACGCGTAATACGACCGAGTCCATTGATTCTGTCATATTAGGGATGGATTGGAAAGCGGGCGATGAAGCCGTTATGGCGATGCAGGATTATGGGGCTATGCTCGACATGTTTAAGCAACAAGCTCGGCGGTATAGCATCGTCAATAAAATTATTTCGTTGCCCAATCATCCACAATCGGATAAGGAAATTGTGGATTTATATGAAAAAGCCATCAGCCCCAAGACTCGTTTGCTCATGATTTGTCATATGGTCAATATCACGGGACATATTTTACCCGTTAAAAAAATATGCGATATGGCGCATCGGCATGGTGTGGAAGTGATAGTGGACGGTGCTCATGCTTTTGCCCATATTGACTTCAAAATCAATGATTTAGGTTGCGATTATTATGCGTCGAGTCTACATAAATGGTTGGGTTGTCCTTTGGGAACAGGGATTTTATATGTTAAAAAAGAGAAAATCAAAAATTTATGGGGCTTATTTGCTGACAATGGCTATCCCGACGATGATATTCGCAAACTCAACCATACAGGCACTCACCCCGTGCATACTGATTTAACCATCGCTGATGCCATTCAATTTCATGAAAAAATAGGCATTCAACGCAAAGAGGCACGCCTCCGCTTTTTACAGGAATATTGGACAAAACAAGTCCGCAATATAAAAAGTATAATGGTCAATACACCTGCCGATACGCAAAGGGCTTGCGGCATTGCGAACGTCGGTGTCAGCAATCTCAAGCCCGCCGCTTTAGCCAAAACCCTTCTTGAAAAATATAAAATATGGACGGTCGCTATTGATTATGCCAATGTACAAGGCGTCCGCATCACGCCTCATGTATATACGACGACGGATGAATTGGATGTGTTTGTGAAGGCTTTGAAGAGTATAGTGAGTTAATGGGATGGATAGCACCCCCTCAGTATTTTGCTTAGAAATACTGAGGGGGTTGTTGTTGATTTTATCAATATCCTCTACTGTGGATATCTTTCAGTACTTCCTCTGCCTGATATTATTTTCATCCACAACAGTAAAAAGACCAATAAATGTCAAAGTTGTATTATTAATCAAATTCAATAGAAAGTTACAGGTTCTTCAGGTGTAAAGTCTTGTAATCTCAGGTAAATAACTCCAGCAGGTGGGCGATAACCGTATTGATAAATA
>JAYTON010000730.1:0-2895 GCA_043747725.1 Saprospiraceae bacterium | reverse complement strand
CCTATAAAACTTTCTAAAGCACCCCTCAGTTGCCAAGTACCTCGCAATGACAATTTTCCCATTTTTTTAAATAAAAAGTCTCTATTTCCCTCAGAAACGCCTAATTTTGCGCATCAAATTTTAAATATTTTATACCAATTAATAGTCAAACGAAAATAAGAAATGCCTGAAAGTCATCACAAGCGTTTTAAAAAACTCATGGTTGCTAATCGCGGCGAGATTGCTATCCGCGTGCTGCGGGCCGCTTCTGAATTGGGTTTGCGCACCGTTTCCATTTTTACTTACGAAGACCGCTATTCCCTCCACCGCTACAAATCGGATGAAGCTTATCAAATCGGCAAAGACGATGAACCATTGAAACCCTATCTCGACGTAGAAGAAATTGTCCGCGTGGCGAAGGCAAATGGCGTGGACGCTATTCATCCCGGCTACGGATTTTTATCTGAAAATGTCAATTTTGTAAGGCGTTGTCAAGAAGAAGGCATCGTTTTTATTGGTCCTGATCCCGAAGTGATGGACGCCTTAGGCGATAAAGTGGCTGCCAAAGAAGTGGCAAAAGTGGTGGGCGTTCCGATGATTCCCGACTCTCAAAAGGACATCAATACTGAGGGGGTCGCTTTAGAAGAAGCCCGCCGTGTCGGTTTTCCTTTGATGGTAAAAGCGGTTGCAGGTGGCGGCGGACGCGGTATGCGCGTCGTGCGGGAGGAAGCCAATTTTATCGCACTATACAACGAAGCAAGAGGAGAGGCTCTAAAAGCATTCGGTAACGGCACCGTATTTTTAGAGAAGTTTATTGACAATCCAAAGCACATCGAGGTTCAGATTTTGGGCGATAAATATGGCAATTTGGTGCATCTTTATGAACGCGATTGCAGTGTGCAACGCCGTTTTCAAAAGGTGGTCGAAATTGCGCCGAGCCTTACTTTACATCAAAAAACGAAGGATAAACTCTACGAATATGCCTTAAAAATATGCGCTCATGTCAACTATTCATGCGCCGGCACAGTCGAGTTTTTAGTAGATAAAGATGAAAACATCTATTTTATTGAAGTGAATCCGCGTGTGCAGGTGGAGCATACCATCACTGAGGAAATTACGGGTATTGATATTGTGCGCTCGCAGATTTTGATTTCAATGGGCTACGAATTGTCGCATAAAACATTAAGAATAGGTCAACAAAGCGATATTGAATGTTCAGGTTTTGCGATTCAATGCCGCATCACGACCGAAGACCCCGAAGATAATTTTAAGCCCGATTACGGTACTTTGATTGCTTATCGGTCTCCGGGTGGCTTCGGTATTCGTTTGGATGGCGGCTCGGCTTATGCAGGTGCTCAAATTTCACCGTTTTTTGATTCGATGCTCGTAAAAGTAACGGCTTGGGGGCGAACTTTTGGCGGAGCGGCGGATCGTTTATTGAGGGCTTTGGCAGAGTTTAGGATTCGAGGCGTGAAGACCAATATCGGGTTTATGGAAAATCTTTTGCGGAACGAGCAGTTTCGGAAAGGACGATGTACAGTCAATTTCATCGCTGAAAATCCTGATTTGTTGAAGATGCCTCGCCGTCAGGATAGAGGGACAAAAGTGCTGAAATATTTAGCCAATGTTATCGTCAACGGCAATCCCGATGTGTCATTTATTGATAAAAAACGCAATAATTTATTTAGAAAACCGCATATTCCTAATTTTGACCCTGCAAAACCTATTGAAAAAGGCACTCGTGATAAACTCAAAGAACTTGGTGCGGAAGGCTTTGCCAAATGGCTAAAGGCTGAAAAACAAATCCATTATACCGATACCACTTTCCGCGACGCGCATCAATCGCTCTTGGCTACGCGCGTTCGCACGTATGATATGAAGCAAATTGCAGAGAGCTATGCCCATGCTCATGGTCATCAAATTTTTTCAATGGAAATGTGGGGTGGGGCGACTTTCGACGTGGCATTGCGTTTTTTGAAGGAATGTCCTTGGAAAAGGCTTGAAATACTGAGGGGTCGGATGCCGAATGTGTTGTTTCAAATGCTGCTGCGTGGTTCAAATGGGGTGGGTTACAAAGCATATCCTGATAATTTGATTGAAAAATTTGTTGAGAAAGCGGCAGAAGAAGGCATTGATGTGTTCCGCATTTTCGATTCTTTTAACAATGTTGAATCTATGCTCACGGCTCTCAAAACGGTACGTGAACGAACGGGCAGCATTGCCGAAGGCTGTATTTGCTACACAGGCGACATTTTAGATGGTACTCGAAAATACAATCTCGCTTATTATATCGAGATGGCAAAACGCTTGGAGGGTGAAGGGTCGCATATTTTGGGTATTAAAGATATGGCGGGGCTTTTAAAACCCTTCGCGGCTGAAACTTTAATCAATGAATTAAAAAATCATATTTCCATCCCCATTCACTTGCACACGCACGACACCTCAAGTATTCAACCGGCTACCTATTTAAAGGCGATTGAAGCAGGTGTGGACGTGATTGATGTGGCGATAGCGAGCGTATCGGGTTTGACTTCGCAACCCAATTTTAATTCAATTGTGGCGATGATGCAAGGGCATGAGCGTGAAAACCCTATTGATTTGCACTCTTTAAACCGTTTTTCAAACTATTGGGAAGATGTCCGCGATTATTATTACCCATTTGAAAGTGAATTGAAAGCAGGTACGGCAGAAGTTTATGACCATGAAATACCGGGCGGTCAGTATTCCAATTTGCGTCCGCAAGCGCGCAGCCTTGGTTTGGAAGCGCAATTTGAAACGGTGAAAGACAATTACCATATTGTGAATGAGATGTTTGGTGATATTGTGAAAGTGACACCGTCATCTAAAGTCGTGGGCGATATGGCTTTGTTTATGACCTCCAATAATCTGACGAAAGAGGATGTGATACTGAGGGGG
>JAYTON010000729.1:0-14411 GCA_043747725.1 Saprospiraceae bacterium | reverse complement strand
TATAGGTGTTGTAGAAGCCTGTTGCCCTGTTTTAGGAGAACAAGACCAAATAAGTGTAATGGTAACGACTACCATCAGAAGATAATGTTTGTTTTTTTTCATTTTATTACAAATTTGGATTATTGAAATGGTTTTATTCCTTCAAAATTATAAAAAAAACATCGAAAACTTATTGTTGTTCTCGATGTTTTATATTTTTTAAAAATGTATTTTTAATTAAAATCTTATGTAGGAACTGAATTAGTAGCACTGGCATCATGCACAAATGCTTGAACGCCTTTCGATTGTGGATCAAAAAAGCTAAAATGGTCACAAGGCACTTCATTGAAATGCAAATTTTTCTGATTGCCCACAAAACGAGCTGATACCACTTTCACTGCCAAATCATTGGATTCGTTGAACCACCAATCCGCCGCCTTATAAGTGCCACCATTTTTAAGTGAATTGATGATTTTTTTATAAAATGAATAGGCTTCGGGATGCTCTGCCTGTTTAATTAGGTCGGTATTGCCTGCTATGATATAATATGGTATGCCCGTATCGCCTTGGTTGTTGAGCTCTCGGATAAATTCGGATTTAGGATTCAATTGATCAATCGTAACCAATAATTTATTCATCCCTTTCCCTAACATACTCAATGGAAAAATAAATGGTTTTAAAAATATAGCCCCATTAACAGCAACCGTCAACAAATTAGCAACCATAATGCGCAAATCAGCCAATTCAGAACCATTATTAGGCGCACCGAATAGCATTAATTTGGAAACGAACTTCTTTCCGCTCAATTTTTCTACAAAATAACGAGTGACCAAGCCTCCCATCGAGTGCGCGACTATATCGAACCGTTTGCCGAACCCCTCAGTCATACCGATATTTTGAAGTGCTCTTTCAAGATCGGAGGCGCTGGTATCTATTTTAGTGTTCAGCGTTTCGTAATCGAAAGTGAGAATAAGGTCATAGGGATTCGCCCCATTCGTCACGCCATTGATTCCTGCAACTCGGCGAATGGTTTTGGGTTGGTCGGCAGTAGAGCCTATTAAGCCATGAACAAACAAAACGATACTATTGGCTTTGGCTACGGCATCTTTTATTTTAGTTTTATCACTTTCATAAGTAAATTCTTCTGTATTATCCTGAAAAATAGCCATTCTAAGCATTGGGTATTGGTAATTACCAGTCAATGGTTGTATTATTTTTTTAAAATAAATTTTCAAAGAATTACCTAAACTGCCTAAAATGCTGCGCGTACCTCCCCCTCCGGTAGCTTCTGAAGGTGGCAATCGATGGATATGAACGACTCCTGCATTGTCCATCAAACCCAAAGGGAAATAAATACCGTTTTCAGAATCGAAACCAAATGGAATCACACATTCATTATCTTTAATATTTTTTAGATTGATTTTCAATGGTTTTTCAACAGAAACTTCTCCTTTTACATCATGCAATTCTAAAATATCCATCGTGGGTGCTTCGCCCAGGCCTTCAGTCAGTGGCATTGAAAATACATTTTCACCCCCCCTCAGTATAGGCATTGGTTTATCATCGAGGCTGCGAGTAGCTTGAGTTGAAGAAGAAAGTGCAACATTGGCTGAGAAACCTTCGGGCGTTTCGATTTCAATATTGGCTCTTTCTAATAATGACCGTCCTCCACTCGCCAACGGTTGGCTTTTCAAAGGGGTGACTATTTTTAAAGGGATTAAAATAGTGCGCCAATCATTGACAGGTACTGAGGGGGTGCTGCGCTGAATCGCACGTGTAGCTCCTGCTCGTGTATCCAAACTCAAAGCATCCTGATTGTGGATAGACGTATTTATTTGGTCTGTGCTGATGAAAAATTTGAAATATTCATTGATTTCATTCACGCCCCACGATAAATATTCTTTTTGCACCATAAAAGGAATACTCCTATCATTTTGATATTCTACCCAAGCTATTTCGCCTGGATTGATTTCTTTTTTAGGTAAAAACTCATTCGTTACGCCAAAATCACTACCCAAATACACTGCACTGACCCAATAAGCGCGATTGCTGAGGTTTTTTATACCGAATTGAGCACTGACTTCTTTTGTTTCATCAGGCTGCTGCAATACATAAGGCTTAGGCAAAGCTGTACCTGATACATCTTGAACGATGATTTCAAATTCGCCATCCACTATAGAAGTCAACGGATTATCCAAGAGCAATTTGGCTTTCCAATTAGCTACGGTTTCAGCATTTTGAATAAAATCTTGTGCTGCGGTAGCATTATAACCATTGACTCTTCGGAAAACAGGAACAGTGTCGCCCATTTTTGTCAAGCGATAAGATTTATCCCATGCTCGAATAACATAATCCGTATCATTTTCATTGTCAACCAATTGCAGCGTTTCAGGAGCATTTTTCTGCCATTCGGATTTTAAAATATCAATGCCTTCTTTTTCACTATCATTTGAAATAGCGACTCGCAAACGCGGTAATGCTAAATTTCTTTCGTCAATAGCCGTCAAAGAGGCTTTATATTGAGTATCGGTTGCCATCAGCTCCATGCCTGCTACTTTTGAAAAATTGGCTCGGACTTCTGTAATTTTTATTTCAGCACCTTTATCAAGTTTCAAAGTCGCTCCAGTCGGTGGCACACCTTGCACGCCACCAATATTGACAATCCACCCCTCAGTATTATCATAGCTGACGAGGTATTCGCCTTTTTTCAACGACGCTCCGAGGAACGTAAAACCAACATCAGCGGGGACTTTATAAGCATCGCATAAAGGCGTTTGCTCTTTTACAAGGTTTCGGACGCGCTGACCGACATGCGCAGTCAACTCTTCATAGGTGATGCAAGTACCCATTTGTTGGAGGGTTTGAATCAAATTGAAGGTAAAAGCACCGCGTGGGGTGCCTTGAATGCTGAGTTCTTTAGCCGTTTCGCTGTCTTTGGCGGCTGCCAAATGGACGTGGCGAGCAGAAGGCGGCTGGTAATTGACCCAATGCTCTTTTCCAAAAAAGCCGGAAGCATCGCGCGGTACGAAGCTGGAAGGCTCAGCCATACGTGCACGAATCTCAAGGTCACGAGTGTTCGAGCCTGAATGACAACAGTCCATGACAGCCAGGAAATGGTTATCGCTGTCTTTTGTAGCGAGCCATATCAGTGTGGCGAGTTCTTTATCTATCAAGTCACGCCCGCCGGGTATGCGGCTATCATGGCAGACGATGGTTTCGCTGCGGTGGTCTTGCTCATCCCAAAATTCGGGCGGTGCAGCCATTTGAGAGCCATGTCCTGAATAATACAGAACAGATATATCGCCCTCTTGAGCTTTTTTGAAATGCGAGAAGCCATCAATAACACCTTGCCTCGTGGCATCAGCATCAAAAAGATTTTTTTCATTGTAAGCTAAGCCATTCGCTTTGCAATAATCCGCAAGATACCCTCTAAAAGCGTTGGCATCATTTTTACAGCCGTTGAGGCGATGAGCGGGATTTGGGTAGTTATCGATACCGACAATAAGAGCGTGAAGAGTCTTCATCTTTTTTCTTGATTTTTTTTTGGGCATGAGGAATTTTTTGTTTTCAATTTTATTTTTTCAAAATTACTCAAATTTAAATAATTATTTTAATATTAAAAGTACCCCCTCAGTATTTTTTAATTTTTATCATTAACACATGATGACTTTTAATTTTTATTGACATTAAAGTTCATTAAAAGAGGTTATAATTTTTCTGATAACATGTTCTGCACGACCTCATTTCATGCCATTAAAACAGAGTGATTTTAAGTCATAAAACGTTCATTGACAATGAGTTTGGTTAAAACTTTAATATTTCAATTTATATTTTTATGTAATACGTAACATTTTTTTTGCGGAATCTATATCATTTTTTTTCGCATAAAATCATTTGCGTTTTATTTAAAAAATAGATTAAAATATTGGGAAATATGAAATATTTGACATTTACATAAAAAGGAGATTTACAGATAGATAAATGCTTGAAAATCAATAAAATCGCTAATTTGCTTGTATTTTAAGGGCTTTACGCAGGATATTGACACTTTTAGATTTTAAATTTTATTTTAAAAAAACTCTTAAAAATGCTTTTAAGTCTCATAAAAAAGACTCACTTTTGTAGCCCACTTTGATACTTACAAGTTGAGCAAAAGTAATTTAGTGATCTATACAACATTTGCAAAGCGAAGTACCAAAACAACACTGTGAAAGAAAACTATATCCACTTACACGCACACCAATAACCATTTAAATAGTTATTTTGAACCGGCTTTATCAAGCCCCCTAATCGATACTGGTGAATGATAAAAGATTACGCAACCGTGTGGGACAACTGTCTGCGCACGATTCGGAAAAATGTCAACGCTCAAAGTTTTAAGACGTGGTTCGAGCCAATCAAACCGATTAAACTCGAAACTTCTTCTTTGACGATTCAGGTGCCTAATAAGTTCTTCTATGAATGGTTGGAAGAACATTATGTAGCACTTTTGAAAACGACTATCCGCCAAGAACTGGGTGAGAAAGGTAGATTGGAGTATCAAATCCTGAATGGTGTGCAACAGGAGAGATCTAAACCTACCGCAATGCCTAATCCGCAACCGAGGAACACCCCCTCAGTATTTCGCTCAAAAGAAAAAGAAATGACCAACGAATACGGTGGTCCGGGTAGCCTTGATGCTGATAACATTAAAAACCCATTCGTTATTCCTGGCATTCGCCGCATCAAAGTTGACCCTCAGCTCAACCCGAATTACACTTTCGATAGCCTTATTGAAGGAGATTGTAACCGCTTGGCGCGTTCGGCAGGTATGGCAGTCGCTAAAAAACCAGGTGGCACGGCTTTCAATCCACTATTTGTATTTGGAGGAGTGGGTTTAGGAAAAACGCATTTAGGTCAAGCTATCGGCAATGAGATTACTAAAAGGGACGAATCTAAAAACGTGCTTTATGTCTCTTGCGAAAAATTTGGTAATCAAGTGATTCAAGCCATTAAAAATAATGCTGTGAATGACTTGGTGAATTTTTATCAAATGATAGATGTACTGATTGTAGATGATATTCAATTTCTTTCGGGTAAACAGAAAACGCAGGAGATCTTCTTTCACATTTTCAATCAACTACATCAAACTGGGAAGCAGCTTATTTTCACTTCGGATAAAGCACCTAAAGACCTTGATGGGATGGAAGAACGTCTTATCAGTCGCTTTAAATGGGGTTTGAGTGCAGATTTGCAAGTGCCGGATTTGGAAACTCGGATGGCTATTTTGGAATCAAAAATGACCCAAGAAGGTGTTGAGTTGCCGAATGACGTGACGGAGTTTATTAGTTATAATGTAAAAAATAATATTAGAGAATTGGAAGGTGTCCTCATTTCTCTCATCGCTCAAGCGATGTTAAATCGTCGTGAAATAGATATGGTTTTGGCAAAAGAAGTCATTAAAAATTTTGTTCAGCATATTAATAAAGAAATCACAGTTGATTTTATTAAGAAAATTGTAGCGGAGCATTTGAACGTGCCGATTGAAAAATTGCAAGGTGAAACCCGCAAACGGCAAATTGTTATTGCTCGTCAGCTCTCCATGTATTTAGCAAAAAATATGACCAATGCTTCCTTGAAAGCCATTGGTGAGCAATTCGGTGGTCGTGACCACTCTACCGTGATTCACTCTTGCCGCGCTGTTCAAGATTTGATGGATACGGATTTGATTTTCAAAGATACGGTAGCAGATTTGGAGAAAAAGATAAAAATGAATTTGAATGGTGCATGATAAGGAAGAAATTATGCCAAAGGCATCTCTTCGGGAGAAATTAGATATTTAGATATTAGACAGTTAAATATTAATTACTGAACTACTTAATATTTCAGTATTGATGCCATAGTTTTGACAATTCTTTAACCTTATTTTATAAAAAACGTCGGTGTCAAAACCGGCGTTTTTCTTTTTAAGTACACTTTAAATTTTTATATGTTTTTTCATGGGGAAATCATCAAAAAAGTAAGCAGCTTCGTATATGGTTTATTGTTTACTGAGAGGGTATTTTTTTTCGAGCGAATATTGTAGTTTTGTAGGACTTTTTAAGTAGTTGAAAAATTTTTATGTTTATAAAACGTTAGTAAATCGCTTTTAAAACATAGAATAACTTAAACAGAAACCCTCAGCGCTTATTACTCGAAAGAGAATTCTTAAAATTAATAGTTTTATTGAAAATTTTATTTCACTTTAAAAAACAGTTTTCAAAGTCAGAAAATATGAAAAAGTTACTCTTTTGTTTTTTAACTGTATTCATTATTGGTGTAAAATCCTTTGGACAAAACGACCCCGTACTTTTTACCGTTAACGGTGCCCCAGTTCTGCTTTCCGAATTCAATTACATTTATACCAAAACTAACGGTAATAAAGCGGATTTCACCCGCGCTTCAGTAGATGAATATCTCGATCTGTATACGAAGTTCAAAATGAAAGTGGCTCGGGCGAAGGATATGAAGCTCGATACTATTGTTTCGCTGAAGGAAGAGTTGGCAGGCTATCGGCGGCAATTGGCAGATAGTTATTTGACCGATAAAGAGGTGACGGATAAATTGGTAAAAGAGGCTTATGACCGTATTCAAAAAGACATGAGCATCAGCCATATTTTATTCAGAATTGAAAGAAATGATACGATGGCTGCTTACACGCAAGCCAGAATCATCAAAACGAAGCTCGATAACGGAAGCAATTTTGAAAGTTTGGCTAAAGAAGTCTCTCAAGATGTCAATAGCCAAAAGAGTGGTGGCTATCTTGGTTTTTTGACAGCTATACTTCCCGATGGATTTTATGCGCTTGAAAATGCGATTTATAAAACACCTGTTGGCAAAATATCGGATATTGTACGCTCGCCTCTCGGTTATCATATTCTGAAAATCAATGCCGAGCGCCCTGCGCGTGGGGAAATGGAAGCAGCTCACATCATGATACGAAAGTCGAAAGAAGGCGTTGACCAACCTTTTGCCAAGCAACGCATTGACAGTGTTTATAAGGAGTTGAAAAAGGGTGGTAACTTTGAAACGCTGGCTCAAACTTTATCTGACGATGGCAATTCTGCTCAGCGGGGAGGTTATTTGGGCTTGTTTGGTATAGGTCGCTACGAATTAGCCTTTGAAGATGCCGCTTTTAGTCTGACTAAAGATGGTGATTTTTCTCAACCGATTGAATCCAGCATCGGTTGGCACATCATCAAACGCCTTAACCGCAAGGGAATAGAGTCCATGGACTTGATGAAAAGCCGTTTGAAAGCGCGCATTCAGCAAGATGGGCGTTTTGAATTAGCCAAACAGGCAATGGTAGAGCGGATAAAGCGTGAGAATAATTTCAAGGAAGACCCCTCAGTATTGAAGGCATATATTGCTGCTTTGGATTCAACGTTCCTAACATTTAGTTGGAAAAATCCAGCCAATTTGGATAAAGCAGAACTCTTTAAAATAGGTACTAAATCTATTACGACCAATGACTTTTCAACGCATTTGGTTATCAATGCCAATCGTCGGTTGAGTTATGCAGTCGGTATGAAGAATGACCTTGGTCAAATAACCCACTCTTTGTACGATGAATATGTCGTTGAGCAGGCACTCGCTTTTGAAGAAACGCAATTGGAGAAGAAATACAGCGATTTTAAAAACCTCATGCGCGAATACGAAGAAGGTATTTTATTATTTGAAGCCATCAAAATGAATGTTTGGGACAAAGCCTCTTTGGATACGGTAGGTCTTGAAAAATTCCATAACGCTCATAAAGACAAATATAAGTGGGATGAACGTGCTCAGGTGATTACTTATTTTGTAGGCGATTCAGTGAAGACAGAATTGGATAATATACGCTCATTTGCTGAAAAAAATTCGACGGTAGAGGTGTTGAAAAAATTTAATAAGAAAAAAGAGATTCTTTCATTCAGTGAAGATACGGCTGAAAAAGGTAAAATTAAAGCCATTGAATCTATTCCTTTCAAGGTAGGTAGTATGACAAAAATAGAACAAAATCCAGCAGATAAATCGTGGCATTTCATGAAAATTGAAAGAATAATGCCCGCAGGTGTCAAAACGCTAAAAGAAGCACGGGGGTTTGTCGTTGCCGATTATCAAGAGTTTTTAGAAAAACAATGGATGAACGAACTCTCTGCAAAATATAAAGTAGAAGTTAAAAAAGATGTTTTGAATAGCATTATCAAATAATAAAACTTTTTGTTTTATATAAAAAGCCGCTTCAGATTTGATTCCGAAGCGGCTCTTTTTTATGAAAAATATTAGGAAAAATAAATTAATTAGGTGGATTACAGACCCTCCTGCCACGCTCCTCTATCAGTGAAAATTTTAATGAAAAGAAGGGAGCATGTTGATTCCAGTCCAAAACTCTATGATAGAACGAATCGAATTATTGAATTCAAATATATCTAAAGGCTTACAAACGAATGCTTTAGCCCCTAATTCGTAACATTTCATAATATCACTTTTACTGTTGGATGTCGTGAACATCACGACCGGCACTCTTTTCAAATTGGGGTCTTGTTGCATGTGTTGCAGCACATCAATACCACTCACGCGCGGCATATTGAGGTCGAGCAAAATGAGTGCGATTTCGCTCAGAACGGCGGTTTTGAAATAAATCAAAAGTTCTTGTCCATCACCAATATGGACTAGTTCAACAGGATTATCTAATTCCTTCATCGAAATCTTCACTAATTCGACATCAGCGAGATTATCTTCAACCAGTATAACTTTTCTATTTTTTGTAGACATTTTTATTCTATATCAATATTTTGAATAGTATTAACACAATATTTAATGATTGTATTGATTTGCAAAAAGTTAGCCAAAAGTGAACTAAAGTTTTTTTTTACAATCCAGAATGCTTTCTCATTTAAATGTTATTATTTGTAATAATACAAGGAAAAATAAAAAAATAGCCATTTTTATCTAAATATGAGATGTAATTAACAACTCTATACTCGTATAGCGCATTTTAAAACGCTCGCTCAAATACTGATTTGTCAGGCTACCTTTAAAAACATAAATGCCATGCATCAAGCCTTGACTTGAAATCAATAGATTGTAAAGGCTTCCATATTGTTCGCTCCTTAGCAAAAAAGAGGTCATAATATTACTGATAGCAGTGGAGGCTGTACGAGGGACTCTCGAAGCAATATTCGGAACGCAATAATGAATCACGTCATGAAAACGGAAAGTCGGTTTTTCATGTGAAGTAATTTTAGACGTCTCAAAACACCCTCCTTGGTCAATACTCACATCTATAATAACCGAACCTGGCTTCATTTTACGCACCATATCTTCATTGACGATAATCGGTGCTCTTCCACTACCTGAATGAATGGCACCAATAACAGCGTCAGCAGTAATTAATTCACGCAATAATACTGTGGGATCAAGGGCAGATGTATAAAGTTGACGACCGACTTGATTTTGAAGGCGCATTAATTTGTATATATTATTGTCAAAAATGCGGACTTCTGCTCCCAATCCCAACGCAACGCGCGTAGCAAACTCTGCTACAACGCCTGCACCTAATATCACCACCTTCGCAGGCGGTACACCCGCCACACCACCTAACAAAACACCTATACCGCCGCGTGCTGTGCTCAACAATTCAGCAGCTGTCAACATAGCACTCAATCCGGCTATTTCAGACATGATGCGGACAATAGGATATGAGCCAACATCATCTTTAATATACTCCATCGCCAAGGCAATTACCCGTTTTTGGCGCAATTTATTGACATATTCTTCAGTGATAATGGGTGCTTGAAGGGGAGAGATGATGATTTGATGCGGGTGAAAATAGTCAATCTCATCTAATGTAGGCGGTGCAACTTTGATGATAACATCCGCTTGATACACTTTTTCTACCGTATATGCTATTTCAGCACCTGCTTCGGAAAACTCATGGTCTGTAAAATTTGATTGCTCACCGGCACCCGTTTCCACCACGATGCGATGCCCCCTTCCAGTCAATGTTTGAATGCTTGAAGGCGTCAGCGCAACGCGATTCTCTTGCAAAGTTGTCTCTTTTGGAATGCCGATATATAAGCCACTTTTCTTTTGCTCGACGGGCATAAGTTGTTCTTGCGTTTGAAGCAGACTTTGGGGAATAGATATTTTTTGACCTGTTGATGCCATAAAGGGAATTTTAGATACCTACAAAATTACGATTTTTCGAGTCGAATTGTCTGAAATTTCAAAACTAATTTTCAAAACATCATTTTCAAGTAAGGGTTCTATAATTTGAGGCCATTCTATGAGGCAATAATCTTCGTCATATAGATAGTCTTCAATACCAATATCAAGGGCTTCATCAAGATTTTTGAGGCGGTATAAATCTAAATGATGTATCAATTTTTCAACCCCTTTTTCAACATAAACATATTCATTCACCAATGAAAAAGTAGGGCTGCTCGCTAAACTTTGAACGCCTAAATATTGGCAAAAAGCTTTGACAAAAGTCGTTTTTCCTGCGCCCATGTCGCCATAAAGCAGTATTTTTTTCCGACCATCGGCTTGTTTCAAAAGCCATTCAGCGGCTTTTGGGAGGTCTGATACTGAGGGAGTGCTAATTTCAATTTTATTCATAAAATATTGCAAATCAATAACTTATACTTTAAAAATATCTTTCTCTTCCCAACTACTCTTACGATATGGCATCATAAATTCAATGATGAGGATAATTAAAACAGGCAATAAAAACCATTGAAAATAAGACTCATAATCATTAAATGCCCGCGTTTCAAATTCTTTCTTTTCCACCTTATCAATCCTATTTTTCAATGCTGCAATAATACCATTTGTATTGGCGATATTGAAATAATCGCCTTCTCCGGCAGCAGCCAAATCGCGCATCATTTGCTCATTTATCTTAGTGCGGACGGGCTGACCGTTTTCATCGCGTTTGTAATCCTGAACACCTCCAAATTCCATCATCATAAAGCCCCCCTCAGTAGTACCGACTCCAATTGTGAAAATAATGAGTCCATTCTCATGCGCTTCCTTTGCGCGAGCAAGGGCTTCATTGTCATGGTCTTCACCATCTGACAAAATAACCAGCACTTTATGCGATTTATTATCTTCAGGAAAGGCTTTTTCAGCAATATCTATCGCTTCGCTGATCGCAGTGCCTTGCGTAGGGGCTTGCTCGGGATTAGCTGAATTAAGGAACATAGCAGCAGCAGCATAATCTGTTGTCAAAGGCATTTGCAAATAAGCATTGCCTGCAAAAACGATTGTGCCGATGCGTTCACCTTTCAATTCGCGAACGAGATCAAGCCCGAAAGCTCTCGCCCGCTCCAAGCGATTGGGTTTCACATCATCAGCCAGCATAGAATTAGAAATATCCAGCGCAACGATAATATCCGACGCTTTCTTTTTCACTTTCTCCCGCTTCGTTCCCCATTGTGGATTAGACCAAGCGACGATGAGGAAAAATAAGGCAATCATCAAAATCCCAAACTTCAAGGGATGTTTCAACATAGATACCTGTGGCATGAGGCGACGCACCAAGTCTATTTCGCCAAAGCGTAGCAATGCCTTCGCCCTCGCCCGCCGTGTGAGGTAGAAAAAAACTGTTAGAATAGGAATGAGTAACAGCGCGTATAAATATGTCGGATGTTCAAATCTAAACATGGATACCCCTCAGTAATTTGGCTATTTTTTTTTAAAAATTCATCATTTATCATTCATAACTCATCATTTTTCAAGGAATTGTCCTAAAAACCGTATAACGCAAAAGCAATTCTAAGACTAAGAGAATCAAACCTGCAAACGCAAATCCTGCAAATGCTTCACTCCGTCGTTTCACCGTTGTCACGTCTATTTTGGATTTTTCCAAGCGGTCTATTTCAGCATATATTTGTTCAAGTTCTTTATTATTGGTTGCGCGATAATAATTGCCACCCGTTGTTTTAGCAATATTTTGTAGCAAAGGTTCATCAATTTCAACAGGCACCAGCCCAAACACATATTTTCCATCGCTCCGACGACCCACAGGCGACATCGCCTCGCCCGTAGAACCGATGCCAATTGTATAAACTTTTATGCCCAATGTTTTGGCTAATTCCATCGCATCTTCGGGTTTGAAATAGCCGGCATTGTTCACGCCGTCTGTCATCAAAATAATGATTTTAGATTTGGCAGGGCTGTCTTTCATTCTATTCACTGCTGTTGCCAAACCCATCCCGATAGCAGTTCCGTCTTGTAAAAAGCCACATTTCAAGCCTTCAATAAAATCTTGAACGACTTTATGGTCAGTCGTGAGTGGGCACTGCGTAAACGCTTCACCACTAAATACGATTAAGCCAATGCGGTCAAATTCTCTTTTTTCAACAAAATTAGCCGCTACCACTTTCGCTACTTCCAATCTGTCAGGGTCAAAATCCTGCGCCAGCATACTGCTTGAAAGGTCGAGCGTGAGCATAATATCAATCCCATCCGCTTGAATATCGTCCTCACGCAAAAGGGCTTGGGGACGTGCCATCGCAATTATCAAAACCGCAAAAGCCAAACCCCTCAATACCGGCAACAAAAAACGCATTCGACCCCGCCACGACGAATTGCCCGTAAACATGGTCAAATTCGACATGGTTATTGGCGCATAATGCATCTTGTACTTGCCCCTATACCACCATGCAATCAAGGGCAACAACAGCAAAAGCAGTAAAAGCTCAGGATTCGCGAATTCTATATTTTTAAACATACCCCTCAGTATATATCACTTATATTTTCCTTAAATTTGTTTTAAAATTAAAATTCATCTAAATTTGTTGAACATAAAATTCAAAAAATGACAATAACATTTGAAATAGATAATATGCAGGATGCTGAATTAATCCTTAATATAGCCAAAAGATTGGGCATAAAAACTCAATCACATAAAAATGGTAAACAAAATTCTAAAAAATTGGATGCTACTGAATATTTGTTCAGTACCGAAGCCAATAAGCAACACTTAAATAGAGCTATCGATTATGTTGAAAATAATGGAAAACTCATTGAAGTTGATTTAGACGATTTGAAAAATCAACTTTTAAAATAAATTGAGAACCGATTAACATACCATGAGAAAAATCAACTTTCACTATGATTGATTTCTACAGGCTTCGGCTTCGTTTTATCCACTATTTCCGCCGCATGATACCAAAATTTATCATGCACATTATCGGGTGGCGTGACCTTTGCGAATTTTACCAAATCCGCCGTTTGTAGCAAATCTTGCATATTTTCAAGCAAATTATCACTTATTTTTCCTTTATTCAATATGGCTATCAATTCATCAGTCGTGCTTTCGAGCGCGGGAATGTTCATTTGTCGCTCGAGGTACTCCCTCAGTATATGGCTCAATTCGGAGTAATATTCTTTCACTTCGCCATTTTGCCAAAGGTTTTTATTTTTTAAAACCGTCAATTTTTCAATGGCGACGACATGCGGCGGCTGAATAATTCTGCGCTGCATCGCTTGTTTTTCAGGTTGTTTTTTAAGTCTTTGATATAAAAACCAACCGACGACCGATAATAAAACAATCGCCCCGATTAACATACCATAAGGCAAAACGTCTTCAAAAGTCCAATCTTCCTTGATAATATCCTTGATAGGTGCCAATTCTAAGGCTTTATCCCAATCTTTTGGATTTTTAACCGTCAAAAGCAAAAGATTGGTTTTAAAAAATCGTTGTTCACCGTTGGCATATTGCACCATAAATTCAACCAATGGAATTTTATACAGCCCCGTATCCCACACCGTAAAAACAATATCTCGAAAATAAACAGTGCGTCCTTGTCGTGCACTCGTTTTCCATTCATCTTTTTTCACAATTTCAAAACTTTGCGCCGAATCAAAAGGCTCAACAGGAGTAACACTGACAACACGGTCTTTATCGCCCAACTCCATTTTGAAATGCACGGTCATGCGGTCGCCAATCAGCATTTCATTGCTATCCAGCAAAGCCACAGCATAATTTTCACTATTTTGAGCCATACTCATGATAGCGGAAAATGAAAGAAAAAATGTCAATATGATACCCCTCAATTTTAGATTTTAGATTTTTAGATGTTAGATAATAGATGTTGGATTTTCAGTTATTAGACATTAGATTTTCAGTTATTATATTTTTAAAATAAATTGTTTAAATCAACATTTTAATAAAATATTGATTTACAGCAAATTATCTTGATGCTAAAAATCTAATGTCTAATATCTAACCCTCTAAAGTCTCACTTCGCTCTGGATTGAAAAAACTTCATCATGGCATTCACATAACTTTCTGTTGTACGAATGCTCATAAAATCCACCCCTGTTTTATTGAAAATAGACTTGAAATATTTAAAATTATCTCTGTACCAATTCGCATAAGTGGCGCGTACTGAGGGGTGGTCGGTGTCAATCCAAATCCGTTCGCC
>JAYTON010000728.1:0-23174 GCA_043747725.1 Saprospiraceae bacterium | reverse complement strand
TTTGTTGCCATATATTAAGGATGTCAGAACCCACAATATAGGTAACTTGGCGGAAAAGCCTTTTTTGTCATGTACTAAGAAAATGCATGTAAAAAAATGATGCTTAACACTATTTGGGTATTAAAGATTTTGAACGACTTTTGTACTTGCAAATGAAAGTAATTAATAAATTTTTGTCTACGTGTTACTTAGAATTTTTTGTAAAATAAAATCATTGATAAACGAAACCAATTAAAATAAGATAATGGACACAAAGAAATCTGGACGCATCCACGACGGAGCCTAATATTTGGGTAGTCACCAAAAATTGCAAATAAGTCAATCTTGAATCTATTCTAATCAATAATCAATACAAACTTACTTAGTAATTCCAAGATGTATATTACGTTTTGGAAGTTATTGTTTTATGTGAAAATATCCGAGAGAGGTGTTTTTATAAAATAATATTTGTGTAAAAGTTATCAATTATTAGAATCAATAGGGTTGAACATTATTTGTGAAGGTATAAACTTATGCTTTTGCCTTATATTTTTAAAATTTTATTTACTTTTTCAAACAAATAAACATCAGTCATTTATTTTTTAGGTTATTTTTTTTATTGTCTTAAATTGAGTAGTTAGATTTCAAACAAGTAAACACCCGTTTTTAAGTATTACAAGGCAGTTTTCGAGCTGCCTTGTATTTAAAAAATTATCTTTTCAAACAAATAATATCAATTATTTAAAGTTTCAAGGCAGTTTCCAAACTGCCTTGTACTTAATCAAAAACAAAGAAACCCATGCAGCATTTCAACATTATCCTGTTCATTTTGGGAGGCTTTTTTGTATTTATTTCATGTATAAAGCCTCAATCACCTCCAAACAAAATTAATAATTTCGAAGTTTAAGTCTCATTCTTTAATAAGAATATAATTTTCAAATAAATAAACATCGTTTATGTTAACTCTACAAGGCAGCTTTCGAGCTGCTTTGTTATTTTAACACCCTGCCCTGTTAATATCTCATCCAATTTATATTCATTCTATTAGCTTTTAGGGATGCTTTAGTGTCTTTAAAAAGAAACTTGAGCTGTTTGTCTATTTTATGCTCTTAAAATGAGAGAATGAAAAAGAAATCTTTATTTTTAAAACTGAAATTAAGACAACACATTATTGTGTATAATTCTACTTTTTATGCTTAAAAAAATTGAGTTATACTGAGGGGATAAATATTTCATTTCAAAAAAATAAAAACAATATGTCAATTACACGCCGTAGATTTATCCAGCAAAGCTCCCTTGCCATGGGCAGCTTTTTTATTGTGCCACGCCATGTTTTGGGCAGAGGCTTCACTGCACCGAGTGATAAGCTCAATATTGCCGCCGTAGGTGCCGGCGGAAAAGGCACTTCTGATATTCTCAATGCATGGAATAACGATGTGAACAATGTCGTTGCTCTCTGCGATGTGGATTGGGGACGGGCTAAAAGCTCGATTGATAAATTCCCGAATGCGACTAAATATCGAGATTATCGAGAGATGTTCGATAAACAAAAAGATATTGATGCCGTAACGGTTTCTACGCCCGACCACAACCATGCAATTATTGCCATGATGGCTATGCAAATGGGCAAACATGTTTATGTGCAAAAGCCTTTGACGCATGATATTTACGAAGCCCGTATGCTCACAGAAGCAGCACATAAATATAAAGTAGTGACTCAAATGGGCAATCAAGGTGCGTCGAGTGCGGGCACGAAGCAGATGAATGCATGGTTTGATAAGGGATTGATTGGAAAAGTGCATACTGTTCATGTTTGGACAAATCGTCCTGTTTGGCCTCAAGGTATTCCTAAACCCACTGGCAAACCCGAAATGATTAAGGATTTGGCTTGGGACAATTGGATTGGTACAGCTCCAATGGTGGATTATCATCCGAGTTATCACCCGTTCAAATGGCGAGGTTGGTGGAATTTTGGAACGGGTGCTTTGGGCGATATGGGCTGTCATTTAATGGATCATCCGTATAGAGTTTTAGGTTTGGGCTATCCAACTGAGGTAGAATGCAGCGTAGGTTCAGTCTTTTTGAAAGATTGGACGCCTGAATATTTGCCCGATGGTTGCCCGCCGTCCTCAAGTGTGCAATTAAAATATAAAGCCACTAAGAAAAACAAATCGGATATCACTTTGACATGGAGTGACGGTGGAATTCGGCCTTTTCATCCTGATTTGATACCGGCTAATGACCCCTTAGGCGATGCAGATAGCAGCAACGGCGTGATTATGATTGGCTCTAAAGGCATTATGATGTGCGGCACATATGGCTCGAATCCAAGGATTTATAAAAATAATGGTGAAAAAATTGAAATGGCTAAACCTGACCCTAAAGCCATTATTTTACCTGAAAATGGTCATCAAATATCTTGGACTGAAGCCTGCAAAGCCGGTTTTGATAGCGATAAGCACAAGGGATTGTCCTCATCTTTCGATTCATCAGGTCCATTGACGGAATCAATTTTGATGGGTAATTTAGCGATTCGCAGCTATGGTTTACGCACTGAAAAGAAAACAGGCACTGGCTTCGATTTCCCTGGACGTAAAAAATTGCTTTGGGACGGTCCGAATATGAAGATTACTAATTTTGAAGAAGCCAACCAATTTGTGAAAAGAGAATATCGGGAAGGTTGGAAATTGGTGTAGTGAAAAGTGAAAGTGATAAGTGAAAAATTTACCCCTTAGTATTTTCATAAAAAATTGATTATCAAGGAATTATACATTTTTTCACTTATCACTCTTCACTAAAATACACCCCCTGAGTATAAAGTAATAAAACTTATCTTTTAAAAAACATTTTTTGTCAACAAAAATAAATTTCATGTAAAAAGCCCTGAAAGGGCGAAATATGTCAGAGTAGGATGAAGTGAAGCCCTGCCCTACTAAGAAAAATAAATCAAAATAAAAAGACAAACCATGAAAATAACACGCCGCAAGTTTCTTCAACAAAGCTCAGTCGTAGCAGGGAGCTTTTTTATAGTGCCACGCCATGTTTTAGGCAAAGGCTTCACTGCTCCAAGTGACCAACTCAACATTGCATCAATCGGTGGCGGTGGCAAAGGCGAAGTTGATATAACATGTAGTTGGAACAATGGCAAAAATAACATTGCTGCAATATGTGATGTCGATTTTAACAGAGCCAAACGCATGATGGAAAAATTTCCAAATGCTACCCGCTATCACGATTACCGCGAAATGCTTGATAAAGAGAAAAGTATAGATGGTGTTCTCGTGACCACACCCGATCATACACACGCCGTGATTGCCACTGCCGCCATGCAACTCGGCAAGCACGTATATGTGCAAAAGCCCTTGACGCATGATATTTATGAAGCCCGAATGCTTACTGAAATGGCACAAAGGAATAAAATTGTCACTCAAATGGGCAATCAAGGGGCATCGAGTGAAGCTGTGAAATACCTTTCAACGGCATGGTTTGATAAAGGCGTGATTGGAAAAGTGCATACCGTGCATGTTTGGACAAATCGTCCCGTATGGCCTCAGGGCATTCAATCGCCTAAAGACAAACCCACACCACCTAAAGATATGAATTGGGATGCTTGGATTGGACCTGCTCCGATGGTGGATTTTCACCCTGCTTACCATCCATTCAAATGGCGTGGTTGGTGGAGTTTTGGAACGGGCGCGCTGGGGGATATGGGTTGCCACTTGATTGATCCACCATTTCGAGTCTTGGGTTTGGGTTATCCGACGGAAGTTGAGGCGAGTGTCGGCACTATTTATACAAAGGATTGGGTGCCTGAATATTTGCCCGATAGTTGCCCACCGTCTTCAATGGTGACAATGAAATTTCCGAAATCTGCGAAAAATAAATCCGAAGTCGTGATGACATGGAGCGATGGCGGTATTCGCCCTTCCCGTCATCCGGTTATCCCTGCGGATGACCGCATTGGTCGGGAAGATGGCGGTGTTATCATGATTGGTACTAAAGGCGTTCTGACCTGTGGTCTTTTTGGATGGTTTGGGAAAGTGTATAAATACAATGGTGAAAAAATAGAAATGCCTGCCATATTGAGCAATAATGAACTTACTAAAGACGATTTCGGTCATCAAGCCAAATGGGCGGAGGCTTGCAAAGCTGGCTTCAATAGCCCTCAACACAAGGCGTTGACTTCTTCATTTGACTATTCAGGTCCTTTGACAGAGACGGTGATAATGGGTAACTTAGCTATTCGCAGCTTGAATATTCGCAAGGAAAAAGTGGGTGGTGGCGTTGAATACCCCGGTCAGAAAAAACTCCTGTGGGATGGCGCCAATATGAAAATCACCAATTTTGAAGATGCCAATCAATTCGTCAAGAGAGAATATCGAAGCGGTTGGAAATTGGCTTGAAATCGTTAGCCGTTATATGTTAGCCGTTATTTCTGAATAACGGCTAACATATAATAAATAACTCTGCTAACGAGTTTTGATAAACCGTTCAAATTCCCCAAATTCCGTTTGAAATATATAAACCCCATTGGTTAAACGAGAAATATCCACCTTGTCAGAAATGTTGAGGTTGCCTTTTAAAATAATACTGCCTACTATATTTATGATGATATAATTGAAAGACGACTCACCATTGGTTTCCACATTCAAAAAATCATGCACTATTGTGGATGCGATAAACCATTTCTTTTTATTAAAAGCAATATGTTTTACAAGGCTATAAGCATATTTTCCATCAAAATCTACTTGTTTTAAGCGGTAATAGTTGTTTTTTACTGAGGGGGTTGTGTGCTCATATGAGTAGGTAGCACCTAAGAGAGTTGTGCCATTGCCTTTAATTTGACCTATCTTTTTAAAATCAAAACCCGTTGATGAATGTTCAATATTGAAATAATCATTGTCTTTTTCAGACGCTGTTTTCCAAGATAAAAGAATGGATTCAGGGTTGACTTTAGTTTCAAAATGTGTCAATTCGACGGGCAGCACGCCATCGCCTACCACAAGTATGTCTTTCAATTGTAAAGTACCTAAACCTGAACTGGCATTAAAACCATACATACGGAATGTGACAGCTTCGCTTGAATTAATGATGAATCCACTCCAACTTGTAGCGACTGTTGAACCACAGCCGCTATTATTAGGAGACTCATCCACTCCTTTGACAATAAATGCACCTGACCCAATTTTGTAAGCATATCTAACAGTACTGGGTCCTGTTCCTGAACGACGCATGCCTGCAGAAATGCCGTTGATAGATACATAAAAACCAGCGTTAGGGGTAATAGTAAACTCCACAGCGTCTAAAGTTGTGGTAAAAGTAGTTGCGCTGCTAAAATTACGAACAGAATAACCCGTCGGACAAATAGCTGCGCCAGAAGCCAATAAGGCAGTGTTGACAGGTGTAAGTCCAGTAGCAGTCATATTACTTGCGATAGAATTGTATGATCCATTAGTTGCGTCGATGTAGGAATAGATAGTTACAGCATTGATATGCGTTGTAAAGAGACCAACGCTCAAGAAGAGTGTGAACAGGGTTTTCATGATTACTTGTCAATTTTGGTTAACGAATTTAGGTTAAATAAAGGGTATTGTTATAACAGCAAAGTTAAGTCATAACATTATAAATAACAACACGTTATTTATAAAAATTATACCTAAATCGTTGTATTTTTAAGAGTTAAATAGTTTAAATAATTTAAATATGCTTAAAATAACAACGCGCGTCTTCCCAATTACTGGAAAAACGCGCGTTGTGACCTGAATATACTGAGGGGGCTTTTTTGTGAATAGTGAAAAATGAACAAAAGTGCTTGTCTTGTCACTATTCACTCTTCTTATATCTGCCCCAAGAGAAGCCGAATTTGAGATTCACTTGTCCGTACAAGCCTGAGAAATCTTCGTTTTTATATTTCGCAAAATTGGTATCGCTGACGATGCGATAACCGAGTTGTGCATCCACGTGACACCAGCGGGCAACATTTAGCTCAATACCGGCTTGAGGATGAATAACAAATACACGATCTTCAGCCGCTTCATCAGATACTTTAATTTTACTCGAACCTAAAGCCAGTGAAAGAATCGGGTGAATCGCTTTGTAAGCAATCGGGGTAAAACCTATCAACAAATTGTTGGATTTCATGGTGAATAAAGCGTTTGTGTTCAATCTTTGGTTACTAATTTGGTAGTGTAAACCACCGACGTAGAGCTTTTTGCCAAATTCTAATGCCCATATACCGCCATTGTAGCCACCCGATTGGTCTTTATTGAATTTGCCATAATTGTAAGACCAGCCACCCCACGCGCCGCTGAATCCCAAACCTGAATCGCCGATAACAGTTTCTTCCCTTTGAGCGGAAATACTTGTTGCACAGAGTGCGAATGTTGCAATGATGATTAACTTTTTCATAATTGAATATGATTTTTAAGAGTTTAATAAAAAATTTAATGCCTAATTTTGTATTTAAATCATTCAAATGGTTAATTTTATCGTCTAAATGGAAGACATTTTCGACAGTTTTTACCCCTATGAATAATTGTGTTTTTTTGTTATAATGAAGAGACTATTTAAATTTATGAATGGTTACAAGCTTAAATAGCAAAAGGTCAAGGCTTAACAAAACCTTGACCCTTTTTAACGTATTTTAACTATTTCAATAAGAAATTATTCTTAATTCATCATTGTTTAATTATCTTTTTATTCATAAAAACCTCTCCATTATTAACATGAATAAAATAAATACCTTTTGGATAGTTGCTCATATCAATATCCATAAGTAATTGATTACCAATTATTTGTACAGATTTTTTATAAATAATTTGACCTGCAACATTGCTAATTTCTACATCGGTTATCCCCCTCAGTACGGAAGCTGTTGAAAGTGTAAAAATAGCAGTAGTAGGATTTGGAAAAACTTGTAAAGCAATTGATGCATCATTCAAATCCTTTACAGCAGTACCAGCTGGTACAAGGTCGAGTGTTTTTTTAGCATTGATTCTACCCCAACCGTAATAATTATCATAGCCCTTGATGTCTTGTGTAGGGTCGCCTGTTTGGTCATCGCAACCTTTTTGCATATAGTCTTTAATTTGAGTTGGGGTCAATGTTTTATTTTTAGCCAACATCAAAGAAGCCAGACCTGCTGCATAAGGAGTCGCTTGAGAAGTGCCACCCCAATAAGTGCCGTAACTCGTATTTGAATTAAAAGACAACCCATAAATATAAGGGCCAGGCGCACATACGTCGATATTGCTACCATAATTGCTCCCACTTGTCGAACTCCAAAAAAAAGGGGCACTGCGTTTACCATCAGGATCAACCGAACCAACAGCTATGAGATTGCTAAAACCTGCCGGAAAATGCGGTGCACTATCGTTTTCATTGCCCATACACGCTACCACGATAACGCCTTTATTCCAAGCATAATTGACTGCTGCTTCCAGTGAGGAAGAATTGGAAGCCCCTACAAGCGACATATTTATCACCTTTGCGCCATTATCCACAGCATAATATATACCCGACTCCCACCATGAATATAAACCTGAATTGCTGCTATTTAAACCCTTGACAATCATCAATTTACATTGCCAATCCATGCCCGCGACGCCTATCGTATTATTGCCCGTTGCGCCAACGATGCCCGAAACGTTGGAGCCATGCCCATGATCATCTGATGGATTATTGTCCCCATTTGCAAAGTCCCAACCTTGGATATCATCTATTTTACCATTGCCGTCGTCATCGAGTCCATTGTTAGCAATCTCTTTTGTATTTTGCCAAATACGCCCTGCTACCTCGGGATGGTCGAGTTTGCAACCGGAGTCCAAAATACAGACAATTACTGAGGGGTTGCCCGTCGTAATAGTCCAAGCATCAATAGCTTTAATGTCGTTGCCCGCCACGACCGTTCCCAGATTGAAAGAGCCGTCATTTTTCAAACCCCATTGTTTATTAAATGAACCATCGTTGGGCGTCAACTCAGGTGGACAAGCCTCCATGCCAGCGCCATGCCCAATAAAATCAGGCTCAACGTAATCAAATTTTCCTGTGTTGAGATAATCGGACACCGCTTTTCTAATGTCAATTGGGTTTTTAAATTCTAAAATAATACTTCTCACTTCACCCCCGCCTTTAATTAAGGTCATTTTATCACAACCCCAATCAGCGTTCAATTGGTCAATATCTGCTATGCCAAATGAAAAATTAGCCGCACGTTGCCTTGTTTGAAGAGTATTTTGAAAGACTTCTTTTAATTTAACAATCAACCGATTGGTAGCAAAATTACCTTCTAAAGATTGAGCGGAAAGATGGAAAGTAATGAATGAGAGAAAACAAGTTGTTGTGATTATAAATCGATTTTTCATGCTCGGTTTTATAGTTTTAGAATTAAAATAATAAGTCTAAATGTTTAAAAATTATGCCAACAAAATTGCAACTATGTGATTATCAATCAGTTAAGCCACTTTTCACAGTTATAAATTCAACTCATCGCTCATAACTCATAACTAAAATTTATTCATTCACCGCTGTAATAATATACTGATAATCCAAAGACGTATCGTCTGAAATGATTTGCTTGAATCCTGCTTGTTTCAGTTCTTTTTCAACCATACTGAGGGGTACTTTAATGCTGACAGGCGGACCGACGGGTATATTCTTTTCCTTATAATCTACTATGAGTACTTTGCCGCCTTTAGCGATGCCTGCCCGCAGTAATTTCATATAATCCACCCTATTTTGGATGTACATATATGTGTTGACAATGATAACAGCATTGGCTTCTCCCGATTTGAGTTTGGGGTTGTCGATATCCACAAGGCGCGTTTCAAAACGCTCGCGCAACTGAGGGGATAGCTCCGTTTTCGCACTGTCCATAAAAGTGATAAAGCGGCGGTCTATATCCAAAGCGATGACTTTTTTAGCTTGATTGACTATACGGAAGGCGAAAAAACCCGTACCAGCACCCAAATCTACTACAGTTTGAGTGCTCAAATCGCCGAGGCGAGTGATGACCATATCGGGTTTTTGCCAAATGAGGCGGTCTTTACTTTCATAATCGGCTACGAGGTCGTTGAAGCCGTTATTTTTATTCGAATCTCTTTGCTCACCACCTTGATAGCCACCCGGTTTTTCACGATTTTGTTTACAAGCGACCGTTGTGAAAAGAATAATAAGGATAAAAATGAATTGGACAATATATTTCATACTTAATTAATAACGGATTGAAACTAAATTTAGGATTTCTCAGATTGTATTCATTTTTAATAACTCAACGAAGCTATTAAAAAATTTTCAAAGGTAAGTTTCAATTTTGATATTTTAATTACAACTTCACCAAATCAGCCATAAATGCCTCCAACCGCTTCCGAATTTCAGTTTGTGAACACGTAAAATTGTTGAGGATAATGGAGAAAACGATTAAACGCCCATCCATTGTTGTCGCGTATCCACTGTAAGCGCGCACCCTCGTAATCGTACCACTTTTAGCTCTTATTTTACCGATAGCAAAAGGATATTTTTTAAACATACCCTTCATCGTACCCGTCAATCCTGATTCGGGTAATGATTGATAAAATGGCGTAAACCATTGATTATCAAGGGATATGACTCTCAGCATACTCGCTATTTGTAAGGTAGTAACGCCATTGCGCGGCGAAAGCCCTGAGCCGTCTTGCATAAACAACCCCTCAGTATTAATGCCCTGCGATTGCCAAAAACGTTTAATCAAAACCGTTCCTGAATCGTTGATACCTTCGCCATAATGTTGCAAAGCGATGGTGCGAAGAATGCTTTCGCAATAGAGATTCACGCTTTCAAGATTGGCGTGTTCTACTATTTTGGATAGGCACGGCGATTGCCAAATGAAGAATGTTTTGCGTGGATTCAGTATATATTTCTTTTGTTCAAGCCAAAGTTGCGTTGTGGCTGAATCGGTCACCTCAATGCCTTTTTCAAGCAGTGTACGCCGCAAATGCCACGCAGCAAAATAGGGCGGATCAGGCACTGCACCGTTAATTTTGAAAATACTAAAGCCTGTCGGAATCGTCCCGCGCACAATACCCACTTGCGCATAAGGTGCAGTATAAATATAAGCATCGTCAGACCCACCCGCTATAGAATTGACTTCATTGTACATCGTGAAGTCAGGTACATGCGGCGTGAAGCCCAATACTGAGGGGGGGACGCCCTGCGTAGGATTTTGAGCAAAGTTCAATTCATACAGGTTTTCATTCAAGTTCAAGCCGCTGGGTCCTGAACCATAATAATTGCCTAAATCCTCCCAAAGCCACGTGGGTGTAGCCGTTGATTTTTCAAATGCAGTGCCATCTCCTATTATCTTACCTTTTATTTTATTAATACCTAACTCTTTGATTTTGAATACAATAGAATCTAAAACGATTTGCATTCGCAAAATGCTATCCATCAAAGGGCTGCCGAGCGTCGGGTCACCATAGCCTTTGATGATAATATTGCCCGAGAGTATTGAGTCTTTGATATACCCATCGTATTGCAATTCAGTTTTATAAGTAAAATCACTGCCGAGTATTTTTAAGCCCGCGGCAGTCGTCACTATTTTCATATTCGATGCTGGGATGAGACTCATCGAAGCATTGTGAGAGCCGAGCATTTCGCCTGTCCGTGCATCCATGACGCAGATGCCAGCTTGCCCTGCCCGCAGCACGGTGTCCTTAACGATGCGTTGAATTGCATTATCTATCGTGAATTTTTGAGCTGATACTGAGGGGGTAATAAGGAGTAAAAGAAATAGCAAAAGAATGTAAAAAGAATACATAATATTGAAGTTTCTATTCCCAATTCCCGCGAGTGTGTGTTTTAAATTATTAAGATTCATAGTATTATTTTTTATTTAAATATTTTATATTTTTTCCTTCAAAGATATATTTTTCAAGGCTAAAAGTAAACACTCGAGGAGAACTAATATTCGTTTTATTGAAATTAAAGCAAAATTCATTTATAACATATAGGCGCATATGACACATAGTTTTCTCCACTTATATGTTCTATTAGCCCTAAGTATTTAAAATAAATGCTCTAAAAATCTAATCTTTTCTAAATGTTTTAACGTAAACTCTGTACAGTTTTTATGTTTAGATACCGTCAAAATTGGTATTGCAAGGCACAAATTGTCACTGCGAGGAACGCGGCAGAACTGAAAGGTTGTCATTAAGATGATTAAAAGTGTTATTTTTGACAAACCTTTCGTCAAAATGTGGAAAAAAAATAGAAAAAAAACTAAGCTAATATAAATAAAAAGGATTATTTTACAGTTATTTTCACAATTACACCCGATTATAATACTTTAAAATGATGATGAGCGAAGCGTATAATCAATCGGATTTTAAAAAATCTAAATTCCGCGAATTAAAAGTTTATTCTTCCACAGAATGGCTTGCGGATAATAGAAAGAAGTATCGTCAAGTTTTTGATAGATACGAAACCACCTATATCTATGCAGAACTTTCTCTTTACAATAAATTATACGACGTAGAAGATTGGGACATCGAAGTAGAGTTGCGTTGCTATACCCTTAAAAAAGGTCGTACTGAGTTGTGCGCTTTGCCTTTCAAACGCAAAGTGAGTAAATACGATAATGTCATTTACGTGCGCGAAGGTTGGGGCAATAAAAAGGAAGGTGCGTTTTGGAAAAAAGGCACTTACTATTGGGAAGCCTATGTGGAAGGAGAAAAAGTGGCGACTAAATATTTTTACGTAGAAGACGCCAGCAGAGAAGTGACTTTTCTTGACAATCCTTACCTTGAAGTGCAATCCTTGCGCTTGTATGAAGGTCCTTATGACGATATTCCTGAAAATGACCGCATTTATTACAAAGGCTTTTGTGGTGAAGAGACACGTTATATATATGCAGAAATAATTCTTCGGAACTTAAACCCCAATAAAAGCTGGCAATGTGAGCTTTTTACTAAGTTTTACAACGATGCCAGAGAACTAAAAGGTCAAATTACCCGTTTGCACCGCGTAGAAAGAAAAGACGAATATATTACTATCACGGCAGGTTGGGGCTCCAATGTGAAAGGGTCTTGGAGAAAAGACCGCTACACGTGTGAGCTGATTTTTATGGATAAATTGCTCGCCGTTTTGCCTTTTGAAATCGAAGATGAATTTGAAGAAGGCATTTCGCCTGTGATGTTGCCGAATCGCCCAGCACCGATTATTTTAGAACCAGATGAAGATGCCGATTTGACTTTTGAAGATGTGATGGGGCGCATGGATGCCCTCATTGGTCTGAAAGAAATCAAGCAAAAAGTGAGAGACCACGCCAAATATATCCAGTTTTTACAACTCCGCAAGGACAAAGGTTTTGATGAAAAAAGTCAAATCAATGTCCACTCAGTATTTGTCGGCAATCCGGGGACAGGCAAAACAACCGTTGCTCAAATGATGGGTAAACTCTATAAAAAAATGGGTTTGTTGACTAAAGGACACGTTCATGAAGTGGATCGCGTAGATTTAGTCGGTGAATACATTGGTCAAACAGCCCCTAAAGTAAAAGATGCGATTGAAAAAGCACGCGGTGGTGTGCTTTTTATTGACGAAGCTTATTCGTTGGCGCGCTCGAATGACGATACAAAAGACTTCGGACGTGAAGTCGTTGAGATATTGGTGAAAGAAATGTCTAACGGTGTGGGCGACCTTTCAGTTATCGTGGCTGGTTATCCAAAGGAAATGCGGCATTTTATTGATTCTAACCCGGGTTTGCGCTCGCGTTTTAAGCATTTCTTTGATTTTCCTGATTATTTACCGCAGGAATTGGCAGAAATTGCCGCTTACGCAGGTCATGAGAAAAGCATCATCCTTTCTCCGGCTGCTAAAAAACGGGTGGATGAAATCATCACAGAGGCATTCCGTAATCGGGATAGGAGTTTTGGCAATGCGCGCTTTGTTTATGACATTATTGAGCAAGCGAAAATTAATCTCGGTTTGCGTATTATGTCTCATGACAACCCTAAATCTTTGACGAAAGATGAAATGTCATTGATTCAATTAGTAGATGTTGAAAAAATCAGCTTCAAACCCAAACGCGATTTACCAAGTATTCCAGTGGATGAAGCCTTACTCAAAATATCGCTTGATGAACTCAATCGCTTGATTGGTATGACCAAAGTGAAGCTACAAATCAGCGAATTGGTGAATTTAGTGCGCTATTATCGGGAGTCGGGTCGAGATGTGTTGGGTTCATTCTATTTGCATACGGTTTTCGTCGGCAATCCTGGAACTGGTAAAACAACAGTCGCTCGTATTTTAACAAAAATATATAAAGCGCTCGGTATCCTCGAACGCGGTCATATGGTGGAGACGGATCGTCAAGGTTTGGTAGCCGGGTATGTGGGTCAAACGGCAATAAAAACATCCGATAAAATTGATGAAGCCAACGGCGGTGTCTTATTCATTGACGAAGCCTACGCCTTAACGGCTTATGGCGGCGGCGGCGGACGCGGTGATTTCGGCGATGAAGCCATCCAAACGCTTCTCAAACGCATGGAAGATAAGCGTGGCGAATTTTTCGTATTCGTAGCAGGCTATACCGACAATATGGGGACTTTCCTCAAAGCGAATCCGGGTTTGAGCAGTCGTTTTGATAAAACATTGTCGTTTGAAGATTATTCACCCGATGAATTGCTACAAATCGCAGTAGGTATGTTTAATGATGCGGGTATGACGATTGCGGCTGATGCAGAAGAACATTTGCAAAACTATCTGGCGTTTATTCATGAATATCGGGATAAATATTTTGGCAACGCGCGCTCAGTGCGTCAAGTCGTGACAGATGCTATCAATAAGCATAATCTCCGCTTGGCAGCCATGCCAAAAGAAGAACGTACTGAGGGGGTGCTCAATATCCTCACTATGCAAGATGTCGAGCATTTGAAATTAGATAAATCAGACTTCATTTTCAATAAAAAAACCATTGGCTTTCAAGCAAAAAGTGCCAATCGGTAATAGGTCTGAATTTTAATAGAATTTAAAAAGGGTTTGATACGGCGTCAAGCCCTTTTTTGTATATTTTAGTACCTGCTTCACCAAACTCATAATATACGCCATATCCCTATCATCTCCTACTTGAATAGGGTAATCGTCATTACCCAATATCCTGTTTTACATCTTGAGCTAAGTCGCAGATACAGATGCTTCGTGGGCTAAATCAGCTTATCATAAATGGTGATTTGGCTATGGCGTTCATATCATTTGTAATCGTTTTCGCTTTCCTATCACCGGTAAAACTGTTATTATCATTGATACTCTAAGTCATAGGAACAGATGAAGCGCCCGCTTTCGTACTCATGCCCATATTGACTTTAGGACTATTATTGCTTCCTTGAAACAGATGTGTTTGACTTGAATCAACAGTGAACCCTGCAAAAGCAGGTGAATAAGCACTATTACACGTGTTAAGAAGAAATATTTCATTCATCGTATAAGCCTCTCCGTTTGATACTTAGTCTCACAATGTATTTTTTAACCCTTAATTCGCACAATCTATAAATTGCGCTTCTTCAACTCTTTAATCGCATAATCACAAGCCCTTGCCGTCAATGCCATATAAGTCAACGACGGATTTTGAGTAGATGTAGAAGTCATGCTTGCGCCATCCGTGACGAATACATTTTTGCAAGTATGGAGCTGATTCCATGAATTGAGCAACGATGTTTTAGGGTCTTTACCCATTCTCACGCCGCCCATTTCATGAATATCAAGTCCGGGTGCTTGATGAGAATCACTGGATTTAATATTTTTAAAACCCGCTATGGTGAACATTTCAGTCAATTGCTGAATATAATCTTTCACCATTTTATCATCATTGTCATCATAGTCAATGGAGATTTTCAGTTGCGGCATACCGAAAGGGTCAAGCAAGGTTTTATCCAACGCAACATAATTGCTCTCTTTTGGAATCGTTTCACCCATCATGTGTGAGCCGACTTGCCAATTGCCCCATTGATTATTCGCTTCTAAACTATTTTTTAAATCCAAGCCAATGGCTTCTTTCTCTTGAGTTTTGTATCTACTGGCTGAGAAACCAGCTGCATAGCCACGTAAAAAATCCGTCTCTTGCTTCAAGACATTGCGGAAACGCGGAATATAGCTGCCATTCGGTCGCCGCCCCTCAGTCGTGGTATTTAAAAAGCCTTCGTATTCGCCTCTGACATTTGCACGATAATTGTGGAAAGCCACATATTTACCCATCAAACCATTGTCGTTGCCCAAGCCATTGGGAAAACGGTTGGAAGTAGAGTTCAATAAAACCAAATTGGTATTGAAAGCTGCTGCATTCACAAAGATAATTTTGGCATAAAACTCGATCATTTCCTTGGTTTCGGAATCAAAAACTCGCACGCCTGTTGCTTTTTGTTTCTTTTCATCATAAATAATAGAATGCACAACGGAATTGGGGCGCAAGGTCATTTTGCCCGTTTTAGCTGCCCAGGGTAAAGTCGATGCATTGGCACTGAAAAATCCACCGTAAGGGCACCCTCTTTGACAAAGGTTACGATTGACGCATTGCGATCTGCCTTGTTGCAAATGAATAGGCTCTGGCTTGGTAATATGCGCACAACGACCGATGATAACTGGGCGGTCTTTATAAGCCGTTGCCATTTGTTCTTTGAAATATTTCTCCACGCAAGTCATTTCATGCGGCGGCAAAAACTCACCATCAGGCAGCGTTGCCAAACCATCTCGATTGCCTGAAATACCGGCAAATTTTTCAACATAACTGTACCAGGGTGCTATATCATCATAACTAATGGGCCACTCTACTGCGAAGCCGTCGCGCGCAGGTCCTTCAAAATCAAATGCGCTCCACCGCTGTGTTTGACGCGCCCACAAAAGGGATTTACCACCCGTTTGGTAGCCCCGAATCCAATCGAAAGGTTTCTCTTGAACATAAGGATGCTCGGCATCTTTGACGACAAAATGGGCGGCATCTTCCCTGAAAATATAGCAACGGCTGGCAATCGGATTGGCTTTTCGCACCTCCAAAGGCAATTGTCCACGATGCTCAAGTTCCCACGGTTCTTTCAAAGTGGTGGGATAATCAATGATGTGCTTCACATCTCGACCTCTCTCTAAAACCAAAGTCTTGAGTTTTTTCTCAGTTAATTCCTTAGCTGCCCAGCCGCCACTCATGCCTGAACCAATAACAATGGCGTCATAAGTCCGTTTTTTGATACTGTCTATATTTAGATTTTCCATTTTATTATGATGTAGAAAATAGCTTTAAAAATTGTAATTATTTGATAATCAAATGTTTACATCCAAGGGAATTCATCATTCGTAATTCCTAATTCCTCATTTCTTAACAGGCACACACCCATAAAACCGCGCCGGTGCCATCTCATAATCCGTAAAACGGGTCATATAATATTCCGAGCTGGTATAACCCTGAATAGTCATGCCTCGAAGGGTTCTATAAAAATCTTTAGCATCTTTATCAGGGGATTGTGCCAGTAATTGCAACACACTCAAGCGTTGGGCAGCGTCCCCTTCGGCAAAAGGCTTTCCGAAGGTCTTGATACTGAGGGGGTCAATGTCGACCATATTTTTTTCAAAATTATCCTGCGCTTTTATCTCATAGCAATCCGTCAGCATTTTTTGAATAAACTGATGCACACCCAAACCTTTTGCCCCCAATGTATTAGTAGTTGGAATAATAGTATCAACCAATTCAGCCAAAAGAGCTTCGTTGCCGATAGAAAATGAGGCGGATTTCCCAATAGTTGAAGCATTCCAACCTGAAGCCCATGCTGGTAAACTCACTAAACTGCCCAAAGAAATGGCAATACTTTTTATCGCTGTACGTCTTTCCATATGTCATTTTTTTATTGAAAACAAATCTAATCATTAAAAGCGTATCTTTTAAACCCCCTCAGTATAGATTGAGTGGAGGGTAAATATTTTCGACAAAATAGATAGATTTCCTAAGAAAATCTAAGTGAATCTGTTTAAAATTATGGATTGGGTGAGAGATAAGCCAGTATTTTATTGTAATTTTGACCCATCGTCCATATTAACAATGCGAAATGAAAACCATAAAAAAGATATTAAAATTTATCGCTCTTCTTTTACTCATTGCAGCCGTTGCTGCCTTTGTCTTTGGACCTCAATATGTTGATAAATCAAGCAATAAAGTCACTTTGAAAGGCGATGTTCCTAAAAATGCGGCGTTTGATTCCCTCTCTTTTATAGCCGATTTGCATTGTGATGCTTTATTATGGGATAGAAATTTTCTTCAAAACCATGATTATGGTCACGTAGATTTGCCGCGTATGCAGCAATCCAATATGGCTTTTCAAATATTCACCATTGTCAGCAAAGTGCCTAAAGGTATTAATATTGAAAAGAACGATGCAGATGCTTTCGATCAAGTCGCTTTACTCAATTTTCTTCAACTTCAACCGCCTTCTACTTGGTTTTCTATAAAAAATAGGGCTTTGAATCAATGCAACGCCTTGCATGATTTTGCTGAAAAATCGAAAGGAGAGTTTAGATTGATTACCAATAAAAAAGAATTGCAACAATTTATAGAAGATAGAGCTAAAAACCATCAGCTCACGTCAGGGATGCTCGGCATTGAAGGGGCGCATTGTTTAGAAAATGATTTGAGCAATTTAGATTTGTTTGCTAAAGCGGGCGTCCGCTACATTGGCTTGGCGCATTTTTTCGACAATGAATGGGCAGGGTCAGCACATGGCACTCTTAAAGGTGGATTGACTGAAAGGGGGCAATTATTGATTCGCAAAATGGACAGTTTGCATATCCTGATTGACTTGGCTCATGCTTCTCAACAAACCATCACGGAGGTTTTAGCACAGCACAGCGGTCCCGTTTTGGTCTCGCATACAGGCGTGAAAGGCTTATGCAATAATCAACGCAACCTCACCGACGAACACCTCATGGAAATAGGCAAACACAACGGCTTGGTCGGTATCGGCTTATGGGAAACCGCCGTTTGTGGAAAAGATGCTACGGCGACGGCTAAAAGTATTCGCTACGTGGCGGATAAAATAGGCGTGGATAAAGTAGCTTTAGGCTCGGATTGGGATGGCGCATTTGAAATGCATTTCGCCGTTACAGGTTTACCCCTTATTTTTGCAGCCTTAGAAAAAGAAGGCTTTTCAAGAGAAGATATTGCTAAAATAATGGGCAGCAATGTGAGGGATTTCTTCTTGAAAAATCTACCAGAATGATTTAATGATGAGTTATGAATGATGAATGGCGTAATCCGTTGACAATCAACATTTTATAGAAAATACTGAGGGGTCGTTCCAATTCATCATTTATCATTAATGAAATATTGTTAGTTAGTTTATAATACATTCTTGTTCCTCGGTAGGCAGTTTTTCTTTGAAAAGCTGCCTTTTTTTATGGGAAATACTGAGGGGGTAGATTGCATCACTGAGTAAGAATAAATTCAATTACAAGTTGCTGAATCAATATTAGGGTTGAATTTTCTGCCAAACCGATTAGCAGATTCTGGAATGTGCCATTCTTCTTTTCCAAATGGGGAAAATACTTGAAATCTCTTTTCATCACGTGTATAAAAAGCAAATTGCCCGTTATTATAATCTGTGTCTTCAAATTTAGGTAATGGTGAAAAACAAAATTGAAATACTTCAAAATTGCTACAATAGGCCAATTCACTACTTAACCTCGTAAACCTACGCTTATCATTCATACAACAAGTGATATAGAGTTCTTTTATTTCATGTGGTTTTAGTACTTCTATAGCATTGGGTCTGCCATTACAAATATAATAACCATCTAAGGCGTTCAGTAAAATATGAAATAGTGTATCGTTTTCTTCAATGCCTCTAATTGTACGAGGTAAAAATAACTCTTTGTAACCCTTATATGAAGTCATGAATATATATTGTGTCGAATCTGTATTATTTTGAAAAGTGCCGATTACCCCTTCTTTTATGCATCTATTCATTTCGACACCTTGATTTCTATATCCAAATTTTTCTAAATCTTTTAAATCACGCGGTTGCCTTACTGAAGTAACTTCGATAGGTTCAAAAAGTCTTTTGCGTATTTCATTCCGCTTTGTTCCTAATTCAATTGTAGGAGATTTTTTATTGACCTCACTACAAGCCAATATATTTAAAGCAATTAGAGAAAATATCAGATTTTTCATTGTTTTTATAAAACGCAAATTCCAAACTTCGAGTATGGATTCTAATATTCATTATTTTTTTTAGAGTTTATTCTAATATTAACAAGAGTTTGAACAGAAAATAAGGTTTTTTGTATAAAAGAATCCCATTTTAATTAAAAAGCACTAATAATTTCTGATATTGTCAGAACATTTGACTCCCTCAGTATTTTTGAGATAGCACCGTGTTTTATCTATATATATTTAAACTACACTCATTACCAAAATGGAAAGACGACAAGCAATTAAGGCTGTCATGATGTCAGCCGCAGGACTTATCACATTACCCGCTTGGGCTAATAGTTGGAATCCACAATCGGTTTTATTGCCATTTCGTTTCTTGAATTCTGTTCAGGAAAGCTTGCTGGAGGACATTGTTAGTATTATTATTCCAGACGGTGAAAAGCCGGGAGCCAAGTCATTGGGTGTACATTTATTCGTTCAGAAAATGGTCACTGATTGCTTTGAACCCAAAGCGCAAGAAGAGTTCAAAACGGGTTTAGATGATATTGAAAAAAAGGCGCAACTAATTCATAATCAATCTTTTACAGCTTTAAATGCTGTTCAAAAGGAGGAAATACTGAGGGGGGTCTCCCTTTCAGCGGACGCAAAACAAAAAGAGTTTTTTGCTTCCATTAAAAACTTAACCATTCAAGGCTACACCAGTTCTGAATATGTCATGGTCAATCATTATAACTATGAAATGGCGCCCGGTCATTTTTATGGTTGCATAACTGTTTAAAAATTTAACATTATGGCAAATATTAACATCGATAGTCGAAAAAAAAATACCTACGATGCCATTGTCATTGGCTCGGGCATCAGTGGCGGTTGGTCTGCCAAAGAGTTGTGCGAAAAGGGGCTTAAAACGCTTGTTTTGGAACGGGGCAGAGATGTTAAACACGTGATAGACTATCCGACTGCCATGAAAAACCCTTGGGAATTTGAACATCGCGGGCAAGTACCGATTGAAATTAAAAACCAATATGCGGGCAGTCGCTCATTCATGCGCGAGGAAACGCTGCATTGGGCAATCAAACCCGATGAACAGCCTTTCGTTCAAGAGCAACCTTTTACTTGGACGCGTGGCTACCATGTCGGCGGCAAATCATTGCTTTGGGCAAGGCAAACGCAGCGGTGGAGTGACTTCGATTTTGAAGGTCCAAAGCGCGATGGATTTGCGATAGATTGGCCCATCAGATATGCCGATATTGCGCCTTGGTACAGTTATGTTGAAAAATTTGCAGGCATTTCAGGCAATAAAGACGGCTTACCGCATTTGCCAGATGGAGAGTTTTTACCCCCTTTCGAATTGAGTTGTGTGGAGAATCATTTGAAAGAAAGTTTGGCTAAAAATTATCAAGACCGTCAACTCATCCAAGCTCGTTGCGCTCATATCACAGAGCCTCAACAAATTCACAATGAGCAAGGGCGTGCTCAATGTCAAAATCGAAATTTATGTGTGAGAGGTTGTCCTTATGGGGGCTATTTTAGCAGCAATGCTTCTACCTTACCTTGGGCTGCTAAAACCCGTAAAATGACACTCAAACCCAATTCAGTGGTACATTCTATCATTTTTGATGAGAAGAAAGGCAAAGCCAATGGCGTTCGAGTGATTGATTCTAACACCCTGCAAATGACTGAATATTATGCAAAAATCATTTTTGTCAATGCAGGAGCAATTAATTCCAATGCGATTTTACTCAATTCTACGTCCAATCGTTTTGCCAATGGCTTAGGCAATGACAATGGATTAATGGGTAAATATTTGTCGTGGCACAATTACAGAGGCAAAGCCAATGCAGAATATGATGGTTTGCAAGACAAAAGAACAGACGGTAAAAACCCGAGCAATGGCTATATTCCAAGATTCAGAAATATTTTAAAACAAGAGACAGATTTTTTAAGAGGCTATGCCATTGGCGTTGGCGGCGGTCGCCCTTTGACTTCCACTCGCGATGGGATAGGTGAAGAGTTAAAGACCCAACTTTTAAATCCTCATTATGGCAAGTGGTATATTGGGGCTTGGATGATGGGCGAATGTGTTCCAGTTGAAGACAATCATATCCGACTGTCGAAAGATTTAAAAGATAAATATGGCATTCCACAAGTCATTTTATCAGCAAAATGGTCAGAAAATGATGATAAAATGGTGAAAGATTTTAATGAGCAAATCACTGAAATGTTCACCTTAGCAGGTTTTCAAAATGTGAAAGCCGTTGATTCGCATTCCAATCCGGGTTCAGATATTCATGAAATGGGTGGCGTTAGAATGGGTAAAGACCCCAACACGTCCTTGATCAATGAATGGAATCAGCTCCACCAGTGCACAAATGTATTCGTCACCGATGGCGCCTGTATGACTTCTACGGGTACTCAAAATCCATCATTGACTTACATGGCACTTACTGCCCGAGCAGCCAATCATGCAGTTGAGGAATTAAAGAAGCGGCATATATGAAAGACCCCTCAGTATTTGGCATGTAAAACTGCGTATCGGATACTTTAAAAGTATCCGATACGTAGTTTCAAACACAATTTTTTCCAATAAATTTAAATAAAAAATGAAAAAACTAACCATCTCTTTTTTACTCTTAACATTTTCCCTGTTCGTAAATGCCCAAACGGGTAAACCTCTTTATCGAGCGGCTTGGGGTGTGCAGTCTTATACTTTTAGGAACAGTTTTCCAAAGGATATAATGGGCACACTCGATACAATCAAAGCGATGGGATTCACCGAGATCGAAGGCGGCAACCCCAAAGGCATGACGCCCGCTGAGTTCAAAAAAGCCTGTGATGCACGCGGTATCAGCATTCCCAGTACAGGCGGCGGATATGAACAATTAGTGAAAAATCCGATGGAAACTATTGAAAAAGCGAAGATTTATGGTTCAAAATACGTGATGTGCGCTTGGATTCCTCATCAAAAAGGCAATTTCAATTTGGAAAATGCTCAACAAGCTGTTAAAGATTTTAATGCCATCGGTAAAGCCATGCAGGAAAACGGCTTGACTTTCTGCTACCATGCACATGGCTTTGAATTTCAAAAATATGGCGACGGGACGCTCTTGGATTATATTATCCAAAACACGACCCCTCAGTATGTCTCCTTTGAAATGGATGTTTTATGGATAATTCATGGCGGCGGCAATCCAGTGGAGTTGCTGAAAAAATACGGTAATCGCTGGAAATTAATGCACATTAAAGACCTCAAGAAAGGCATCGTCGGCGATTTGACTGGGGGCACACCTGCTGAAAACGATGTGGTTGTGGGTGAAGGTCAAGCCGATTTTGTGAATATTTTAAAAATGGCTAATAAGGTTGGCATCAAGCATTTTTTTATTGAAGATGAAAGCAATAAAGAATTTGAACAAATTCCTAAAAGCATCGCCTATCTGAAAAGTTTGAGAGACAATAATAAACAGCCTATTTCGCAGCCTTTAATCAGTAATATCTACACTGCTGATCCTTCGGCGCATGTTTTTAATGGCAAAATCTACATTTATCCCTCGCATGATATTGAGTCAGGAACTAAAGAAGATGATGAAGGCGGTCATTTTGACATGAAAGATTACCACATTTTATCGATGAATAAAATCGGCGGCAAGGTGACAGATCATGGCGTTGCATTGGATATTAAAGATGTGCCTTGGGCGAGTCGTCAAATGTGGGCACCTGATGCGGTTTGGAAAAACGGTACTTTTTACTTGTATTTTCCTGTAAAAGATAAGCAAGATGTTTTTAGAATCGGTGTGGCGACGAGTAAAAATCCCGAAGGTCCGTTCAAAGCGGAAGCCGAGCCGATTAAAGGCAGTTACAGCATTGACCCCTGCGTTTTTAAAGATAAAGATGGACAAGTGTATATGTATTTCGGGGGCATTTGGGGCGGTCAATTGCAGCGTTGGAAAAATAATGCTTATCAAGGAAAAACGCCCAATCCACAAAAAGGAGAAGTGGCGGTGTTGCCACGCATGGCAAAATTATCGCCCGATTTGAAAAG
>JAYTON010000727.1:0-7710 GCA_043747725.1 Saprospiraceae bacterium | reverse complement strand
CATCGTCATTTTTCAACTGCGGCAGAAAAATGCTTTGTGACACAACCTACTCTCAGTATGATGATTCAGAAGTTGGAGGATGAGTTGAATGTGAAAATATTTGACCGCAGTAAGCAGCCCGTGGTGCCTACTGAAGTTGGGAAAGCCATTATTGAACAAGCCCGTCAGATATTGAATGAAACGGTGAGGATGCAGGAAATTGTGAGCCAGCACAAGGAAACGCTTGAAGGTGAGTTACGCCTTGCTATTATTCCGACCCTTGCACCTTATTTGATGCCGCTTTTTCTAAAAAAATTTGCGGAGCGATACCCCTCAGTAAAATTGCATATTTCAGAGATGACGACGGAAAATATTATCTCAAAACTCAAGCAATCTTCTCTTGACGTGGGCATCATGGCAACGCCTACGCTTGATAAAGACCTTTTTGAAAACCCATTATTTTTTGAAGAATTTGTCGTTTATGCTGCTAAAAATGAAAGTATTTTGTCAAAACGATATTTATTAGCCAACGATATTGATGTGCATCGGTTGGTTTTGCTTGAAGAAGGGCATTGTATGCGCTCTCAAATGATTAATTTATGCGAATTGAAACAAGCGACTGGCATGATAAACAACGTTTTTTATGAAGCTGGGAGCATCGAAACGCTTAAAAATATGATAGAAATTCATTCGGGTATTACCATTTTACCTGAACTTTCTCTGAGCAATATGAGTAAGGAACAAATCAAATTAGTCCGTTATTTTAAAAGTCCTGCGCCTGTGCGAGAAATCAGTTTGGTAACACATCGAGCCTTTGTGAAACAACGATTAGTAGGGGTATTAAAAGCAGCAATTATTGACAATTTACCTGAAAATTTGTTAAAAAATAAGCCTAAACAAGTGATTTCTATATTAAAATAATGCTTATTCCAATACTTCGCCTTCTATCTCCAACTTTTCAGGCTTGCGTTGCCCTTTAATCCAGACGGACAATTTCTTTTTAAAATAACCAATTTTAGCGGCATCGTAAGTGACTGTAATTTTTCCTGTTTTGCCTGCTATAACGGGCTCTTCCTCCCAATCTGACGCTGTGCAACCGCAGTCTGTCCGCACGTTATCAATAAGAAGCGGCGCGTCTGAAATATTTTTAAATTCAAAAATATGCGTCACTGGCTTACCCCTCAGTATTTCGCCGAAATCATGGTCGGTGGGCATTGTCCAAGTGATTTTTGAAGTATTTATTACAATAAATTGTGTTAAAAAAATGAAAACAGAGAGCATATTTTCTGAAATTTATTTTAATAAAAAATTGAATTGAAAAATTAAAACGCCTGATGCTTGAAAAGATTTTAATTTTGCACCTTAAAAATCTTTAATCTATTTTTTAACAATCTAAATCAATTAACCATGTTTGGCAATTTATTAGGCGATTTTGAAAAAAAGCAAAAGGAAATGATGGACAAGGCGGCTGCAATTGTCGTTACATCAGAAACTCAAGGCGTGAAAGTGACCGTCAATGGCAAAAAAGAAATTGTCAATATTTCCATTGACCCCTCAGTCATGAGCGATAAAGAGCAACTTGAAGACCTTTTAGTCGTTACTATCAATCGGGCACTTGAAGAAGTAGGCGAGCAAGCCGCTGAACAAGCGCAAGATTTAATGAATAATATGCTGCCGCCAGGTTTAAGCGATTTATTTAAAGGTGGACTTTGAGGTTAATTTTTGAAAAATAAAAATATTTGATTTAACCTCTGCGTTTCTAATATCTAACTAATATACAACCGATAATTTTTTTTATACATGAAATTTTTAAACATAATCCTTTTTCTATCAATCACTTATACACTGGCTGCTCAAAAAGTAAGCATCAACGAAGGCTTAGTAGCTCACTTCAATTTTGATAGTTATCCCATAGTAGATAAAAGTGGCAATGGCAATAAAGCCATTATGGGGGGTGACACCACCTTAGGTTGCGGCGTGGAAGGTAATGCACTTCGACTTGACGGCATTTCTACAGAAGTTATTTTCATCGGACCTGCCACTTTTGATAATTTTAAAAAAGCAGATTTTAGCTTCAGTTTTTATTTCAAACCCTCTTCACAAAGCGGTGCTGCACTCACTTATGATTTATTTGCCAAACGAAAAAAGTGCAATGTAGATAGCATTTTCGCTATCCGTTATACGCCTGGCACGAACCAAATCAGTGTGGAATTGAGTGAAAACTCGCGTACTCGCCATGTTATTGCTCAAAGACTTGACTTTGCTCGATGCTGGCAACATATAGTGATTACAAGAGCATTGAATAAGTTGTCACTTTATGTGAATGGCAGATTGGTACAAACAAGTCTTTCGACTAAAAGGGTGGATATAGACAATAGTGCGCCTTTAACCCTGGCGAAAAGTCCGTGCATTGGCTCTACAGACCGTAAGTTTTTAGGCTATATTGATGAATTGCGTATATACGAACGGGCAATTAACGATGCCGAAGTAGCAGCTCTTTATTCATCACCCGATAGGATCGCTAACCGGGATACGATTGTTTTTTTAGGCAGCAGTGTGCAACTAAATATTACGCATACATGCGCCACTGATTTTACATGGACGCCTAAAGAGGGTATTTCTGATGATAAAGTGGCTAATACGGTTATAACGCCTGTTAGAGGTGGTGAACTCAGCTATATTCTGTCAATGAAGGAAGCGCAATGCACGGCTTTGGATACTATAAAAATAAAAGTGATAGATCCGAAAGACCTCGAATGTACCAAGCTTTTCCTTCCTAAAGCATTTACACCTAATGCTGATGGGTTGAACGATCAGTTTTTTATCTCTAATCCGTATGCTATAGATGAAGTCGTTTCGTTTGAAGTGCTTGATGGTTGGGGAGGGCGCATTTTTTATACGACCGACAAATTTGAACGTTGGGACGGAACTTTCAATGGACAAAAAGTCAATCCGGGGGTATTTCTTTGGAAAGCTAAATTTAAATGCAAAGGTAATGTCTTAACTGATTTTGGAAGTGTCACATTATTGAAGTGATGTGACAGAAGCTTCCAAAATTACAATATAAGATATAAGATTAAAATGTATAAGTTCGCTGATTTTAGACAAAAAAAAATGGCGACTATCTTGATAATAGCTGCCACTTAACAAATATAGAAGGACACAATTTTTTGCTTAGTTGAATTATCTTTAAAAAAATAAAAGCTGACTTTTTTAAATAACCGATAGTATTTTTAATTAATACTATCGGTTATTTTCATTTTGCCAAAGATTTAGTGATTTGCTTTTTTCACTGCTTCTTTTTTAGCTTCGCCTGCTTTTTCCATCTTTTCGCCTGCTTTTTTGATAGTCTCACCCATTTTATCCATAGCTGCGCCAGTTTTAGATTTCATTGAATCAGTAGCAGCATTGGCTTTTGCTGAAACAGAATCTACAGCCGCTGTCATGGATGCTTTTGCAGAGTCAGCTTGCATAGATATTGCCTTTGCAGCAGAATCAATAGCGGCTGAGGCAGCTGAAGCAGGAGTGCCAGCTTTTGGCGCTTCCGTACAAGCTACAGCACCCAAAACAAGGGTAGCAGCGATTACAAAAGTTTTAAGAGCATTTTTCATTTTTTACTTTTTGAATAACTTTTTGATACTATTTTACTTAAAGACCTTATGGAGACTAAGGCTTTTTATCTCGGTCACATTTTTTTGAAATAAAAATTTTTAATTTTTTTTCGATAATTTAATTTGATTAAAAACTACTTATAAATAATTGATTTTCAATTATTTATAAATACAATTTGCCAATTGAAATTTATATTTTCTAAATAAATCTGCTCGATTTTTTTGAAATCGAGCAGATTTTGACGCTCATACTGAGGGGGTATTTTACTTTTTAATTTTTAATAGGCGCTTGTTTTTTCTTTGGCAAATTTTCAGGTGTTTCTTTTTTACGCATATATAACGATAAGGCGACTCCGCCGATTAACAAAATGGCTACAATACCAAGTGAAATACCCACAGGAATATGAACAACATCCTCCAGCATCATTTTCAAACCAATAAAAGCAAGGATGAGTATCAAAGCTTTTTCAAGATATTCAAATTTTTCCATCGATGCAGCGAGTACAAAATATAAGGAGCGCAAGCCCAAAATAGCGAATATATTGCTGCTAAAAACAAGGAAAGGGTCTTGAGTAATGGAGAAAACTGCTGGCACCGAATCGAATGCGAATAAAATATCCGTTGATTCGACTACCAAAAGGGCGACAAAAAGCATGGTGGCGGTACTTTTCCCATCTACTTTCATGAAAAAATGACCTTCTCCAAAACTATTACTGAGGGGTACAACTTTTTTTATAGCACTTGTTGCCCAATTATTATCAAAATTGACATCTTCCAATTCATCGGTGACTGCCATTTTGTAAGCAGAATACAATAGAATAGCGCCGAATAAATAATTGACCCAACTAAATGCCGTCACTAAAGCAAAGCCCACACCTATCATCAGGCCTCGTGTCACAATAACCCCGATAATACCCCAAAATAAAATATTGTGCTGATACTGAGGGGGTATTTTATAATAAGACATAATGAGGGCAATCACGAAAAGATTATCCACACTCAGTGCCTGTTCAATCAAATAACCTGTGAGATATTGTATAGCAGCGTCTTTGCCCGATAAATGTTTTCCGAAATTGAGCCAATCATATTCATATAAGCCATAAATAGCGAATGAAAAAAGCAATCCCAAAGAAACCCATCCTAAAGTTTGACGAAAAGATTCTTTGACCGTTGGTACGCCATGTCGCAATTTGCTGAGAATGGAAAGGTCAATAGCGAGTAAAATAAAAACCAATATAAGAAATGAAATCCAAATGAGCATATTATCAATTGTTAAAATGAGTCAGACTAAAACATCCCTTTTGTTTTTAAAGTTCAAAAAGGGCAGCGAAGGTCGCTGATATTATCATAGTTAGACGTATTTTTTACAATTAAGATTCATCATTCGTAGCGCAACGACTCTATCGGGTCGAGCCGAGAGGCTTTCAATGCAGGATACAATCCAGCAAATAAACCAACTACAAAACAGGTAATAAGCCCTAAAGTTATCCATGCCCAAGGCATAACAAAAGAACCTTTGAAAAGGAGAGAGACGCCAAAACCTGCTAAAACGCCTAATATAATACCCGCAATACCGCCCATTTGGCAAATAACAATGGCTTCGGTTAGAAATTGGTATAAAATACTGCCACGAGTTGCCCCTAATGCTTTGCGAATGCCGATTTCGCGTGTGCGCTCAGTCACGCTCACAAGCATGATATTCATCAATCCAATAGATGCGCCGAGCAACGTAATCAAGCCAATAGCGATGGTTGCCCAGCGAATTTTGACGGTGTTTTCTTTAAGAATAGCTAAAAGACTATCACTTTTAAAAACTTCAAAGTCGTCTTCTTTTCCGATTTTCAGTTTCCTAACTTGCCTGAATAGACCCATCGCTACATCCGTCGCGTTGTCCATATCCATGGCAGACTGCAAACCGACACTGATGGCGTAATCAGCACCTTTATTGTCATAAATACGCCTGGCATTGAGCAAAGGAATCATGACAAAACGGTCGCCGCCTTGTCCGCCTCCACCGGAGCCTTTCGATTTTAAAATACCGACCACGAGATAGCGGACGTTGCCAATTAGAATATCTTGATTGACGGCTTTTTCATTATTATTATCAAAAAGAAGTTTAACGATTTCAGTGCCTATAATGGCTTTATTTGCTCCACTTTGAAGTTCATTGTCTGAAAAGCCGCGCCCGTTAGTGAGTTCATGACCTTTTACATCGAGATAATTATCGTCAATGCCATAAACGATTACGTTTGGATTTGTTTTTTTATCTTGCTTTTGTACAGTTGCGTTCCCCGTTGGCGTGATAGAAAGAGTTACTTTGGAGGGAAATTCAAAACGCTGCTTGAATTCGAAGGCTTGCTCATAATCAATCGGTTCACCTATTTTTGAGCGTCTGCCGCCTCTGTTGCCTTTGATATTTTGCGATTTCCGCTCAATGGCAAAAGAATTCGTTCCCATATCGTTGAAACTATCATTGAGGGAGAAAAGCACACTATCCAACGCCGTCAGAATGCCTACTAATGCCATCAACCCGACTGCAATAATAAGGAGTGTCAAAATCGTTCTCAAGGAATTGGCTTTGACGGAAGCTAAGGAAATTTTGAATATTTCACTAAAGTTCATTGTATCGTTTGTTTCATTTTTTCAAAAATCTGTCTAATATCTAATGTCTATTTTTCTAAAATCTATTTCTTAATCACGAATTTACTTTTTATCAATAATGCCCACATGAAATGATAGATAAAAACAGTATTTTAATAGATGAAATGCGCTTTATCTAAAACTTTCAAAGAGCCTACTTAAATCATGATGTCCATTTTTTATTTAAAACGTACCTTTGTTTTTCTACCGATATTTAGCCTCTCCGAGGCAATCGCCTAAGTAGTTACCTTTTGTTTTCTTTTTAAAAAAATAGATAATTGATTTGAAAAAGATAGATACGCTGGATAGAAAAACACCGCCACCCATTTATGAAGTCACTTCATTGACCTTACCATACCCCTCAGTATCGCACCTCGATAACGGCATTGCAGTCTATGAAACGCGCTCAGGCACGCAGGAAATCATGAAAATTGAAGTCGTTTTTCTATCTGGTCGACCGCATGAGCATAAGCGGCTCGTATCCCGCTCAACAGCGCGGATGCTGCGCGAAGGAACGAAATCTTATAATGCGGCTGAGTTGGCAGAGCAAGTGGATTTTTATGCAGGCACTTTGCAGACGCCCGTCAATTTGGATACAGGCGGCATTGTTTTGTATTGTATGACGAAGCATTTTCCGAAACTTGCGCCGATTTTAGCCGAAATATTATTAGAGCCGACTTTTCCAGAAAAAGAATTGACCACTTATACCGAAAATAATATTCAATCGCTGTTGGTAGAATTATCCAAAAATGATGTCCTCGCTTATCGCAAAATAACGGAAATTATTTTCGGCGAAAATCATCCTTATGGCTATAATTCTACGCCTGATGATTATAAAGCATTGACTCGCGCTGATTTGATAAAACACCATCAAGAGCATTTTACTTCGGATAATTGCTTGATTTTTTTGAGTGGAAAAACGGATGAGTCAATTCTGAAATTATTGAATCAATATTTAGGGCAGCAAAAAAACGTTTCAGTTGACAAGCACCTACCCCTCAGTATTTCAACTCAAAAGCCTCACAAAGTGAAGGTGAAAAATGCGGATACCTTGCAAACGGCTATTCGTATCGGCAGACAATTTGGTAATAGAAACAACCCCGATTTTAATGGCTTTTTTGTTTTGAATACTATTTTTGGCGGCTATTTCAGTTCAAGACTAATGACCAATATTCGGGAGAAAAAAGGCTATACCTACAATATATATTCCGCACTCGATTTGATGCACCACGATGGTTATTTTTATATTTCATCGGAAGTAGGGAATCGGTTTGTCAAAAAAGCATTAACAGAGATTTATTTTGAAATGGAAAAAATGCAAAATGAGCCTGTGAGTGCTGAGGAATTAAAAATGGTTCAAAACTACTTGCTTGGCAATATGTTAAATATGGTAGATGGTCCTTTTGCCGTGTCGGATGTCGTCAAGTCATTTATTACTGAGGGGGTAGATTTGAGTCACTTTCAACAATTTGTTGAAAAA
>JAYTON010000726.1:0-1867 GCA_043747725.1 Saprospiraceae bacterium | reverse complement strand
ATTTTCAATAAGTTAAGCATCTGATTATCAATCGTATTTAAAAAATCTCTGACGGTTTGAACACCTTCATTTTCAGATGAATAATACCTTTGCTGGTAGTAAAAATTTGAATAATTGATGAGTGAAATATTAAAACGCACGACCGCGACATATTCCGCTAATCTGAAATACCCTTTCTCCTGAATCGCTTTTGAGTGCAAAAAAGGATACGTCATTATCCCAGTGCGGACCGTCATTTTACCCATCAAAAGGTCAATAAAACTCGTCTTACCTGCGCCTGTTTTACCGACTATTGCCCAATTTTCATCAGGTCGAAGCGTCCAATTGATATGCTCAAATACAATTTTATCACGGCGTTGAGCGGTCAGATTTTGGATTTCAATGATGTTCATTCCGCTAATTTTTCCAAGAAGGTTTTTAATTTTTCAACATCTTTTAAAGCTGGTTCAATTTCAAATTTTGAATTCAAATCCAAACCGTATAACTGATTGATTTCCAACGACTTAATCACTTCTGTATCATTTTCAGAAATACCTCCTGCCAATAAAAACGGTACTTCGCTATCATATTTTTCTAAAATTGACCAATCGAATTTGATACCTACACCGCCATGTTGAAGCGACTTGGTGTCGAATAAAAAGTATTTAACCAATTTTGAATACGGCTTAGTTGTTTCAAAATCAAAATCACTATCAACTGAAAAAGCCTTGATGATTTCGACATCTATATTCGCCATTAATTTCAATTTCAACCATAATTCTCTTGAAAAATCGGTAATATACTGAGGGGTCTCGCTACCATGCAATTGCACGGCATCTAAATCGTATTGGTCAATTTTATGCAAAATATACTCAATTTCACTATTCACAAATACGCCTACTTTGGTCAAATCATCAGGACATGCTGAAATATCATGATTATGCGACACGTAGCGTGGCGATTTTTCATAAAAAATGAAGCCCATAAAGTGGATGGGCAGGGCACTCACTGCTTCGATATTTGATGGGTTGCGCATGCCGCATACTTTAATTTTCAATTCCATCATATTTGTACATTAATCTTTGAAACAAATTCAGCTATTGCCGCGCCCGGATTATCCGTTTTCATAAACGCCTCGCCAATCAAAAAACCTTCAAAACCATACCCCCTCAGTAAAGGCAGCGTTTGAGGGTTTGAAATACCGCTTTCAGCTACTTTTACAAATCTATCAGGTATCATTTTACTCAAATCCATACTCGTTTGGAGGCTCACTTCAAAGGTTTTGAGGTTGCGGTTATTGATACCTACGCAGTTAATGGCATCGCATATTTTATCCAATCCCTCAGCATCATGCATTTCTAAAAGTACTTCCAAGCCGACGTTTTTAGCGCATTCTGCTAAGTTTTTCACTTCTTTTGTTGTCAAACACTCTGCAATCAATAAAATAACATCCGCGCCGTAGGCTTTGGCTTCAAAAATTTGGTACTCATCAATCATGAAATCTTTCCTCAAAATCGGTATTTCAACTGCTTTGCGCGCAGCTGTCAAATCGGCATAAGAGCCGCCGAAAAAGTCCGAATCCGTCAAAACTGATAACGCCGCCGCACCTGCTTGAGCATAACCTGTTACGACATCTCGTACGTCCGAATGCTCCCGAATCCAGCCCAATGAAGGCGATTTGCGCTTGTGTTCAGCAATAATACCTGTTGACCCTCCCCGCTTCAAAGCCTTTTTTAAACTAAAAGTGGCTTCTTTAAAAGCTGGCATTTGGGTCAAAATACTGAGGGGGTGCGATTGCTTTCGCTCTGCAATTTCTTGCTTTTTTCTTTCTACTATTTTATCTAAAATGTTCATTGTCAATTAGTTATCATATACAATTAATTTAAAC
>JAYTON010000725.1:0-2206 GCA_043747725.1 Saprospiraceae bacterium | reverse complement strand
CACAACTCAAATAAAAATTCACAAATAAGAAAAAGATGTTGCCTTACAAAGTTTAAGAAACGTCTTTCCATTAAGTTGGTTAGTAAAATTTTTCATGCTTTTTTAATGAGAAGCTCTTCCAAATATCTTGGGAGAGCTTTTTTTTATTCATTAAAAATTTCTACAATCAAATCATCAATCAGCGTCTGTTTATAGCTGTCAGTATTCCAAAAACTGATGGATATTTTATCAAAATCATAACGCTGAATTTTAGCATCCAACCAAATTTTCTTCGTTTCACCATCATTCATAATGCGGTGAGGGCGTAGGTAAAATGACTTCACTTCTTGCTCCCCTTTTTTTAAAGTGACAATCCATTGCATCATACTCCAAGTACGCCATTCTTTTGAAACGGCTCGAAAAGTAGCAGTTGCCCGCAGCCACTTTTTATCTTTTATATTAGCCTCTATACTGAGGGGTATCTCAATCGGCGGTGAATAAGGATGTTGCTTATCAACAGATAAAGATTTATTACCGTTTATAACATTTTGATTCACAATACTTTGTGCTGTATCATTTTCAAAATCATTTTTATAAATCACATTCACATCGCGCATAGTGCCTTGAAAATCATATTTATTATCCAAAAATTTGCGCGTATCATCCGCTATTTGCCAGCGTCCGAGCGTTGCTCTCAGGTAAGCGGGCGTTGTATATTCAGCTTCAAAATACCCTCCTTTATGCGCTTGATACACTAACCAAATATTTAAATAAATACAAATTAGCATTAAAAATGAGATAACTACACGCCAAATTTTATATTGCAAAACATACTCAAAAAAAGCTGCCAATGGGAATGCCAACATCGGATAAATCTGAATCATCTGTCTTTGACCCAAGCCGCCGCCATACCACCAAATATTATGAGCAAACGAAACATAGATAAAAAGCAAAGTAAAAATGCTCATCGTCCAAAAGTATTCCCGTCGTTTTTTATATAAAAAAACAGAACCGATGAGAGAAAAAAGCATCGCGGGCGTATAGACGAGCCACCCCTTTCGCGCTGAAAACAAGCCGTCAATAATATGCGTATGTAGCCATTCCAACTTGTCTTCGGGTCCATAGCTGTTGTAAATAAAATGTCCAGTCGTATATTTCCAATAAATCAACTGAATAAAACCGATTAAAAACACCATCACCGCCGTGATAAAAACCATAGAAATATGCTTTTTCAAGAAGGCGAAACGCATTTTCATACTTTGAAAATTGGTAACACCCCATAAAAAAGGCACTATAATGACTATCAATTCTGTAGGGCGAGCTAAGGCAGCCAAACCTATACATAAGCCTATTCCTAAAGCCTTTGTGGTCATTGCGAGGGACGACCTATCACTGCCAGCGGAGCGCGGCAGGTCATTGCGAGGAATCGAAGCGAGCTCGGTTTCTTCAAATTTTAAAATAAGCCATAATAAAATCGAATAAAGTGTGAATATATACGAATGTGTCATGGCACTATCTACCGCTGCATAATTCAAATAATGAGTCCCTAAAACGTATAAAATCAAGGTAAATGCGATACTTTTATCATTAAATTGAGCTTTTAACAACACTTTCCTTAAAAACCATAAACCAACAAAAGCCCATAATAAACTCCAAATACCAATCGCCATTTGATACGGTTTTGAAAATCCGTCGGCTTCATAACCTAATGGTTTCGCTAATAAATGCGCTGTAAAAAATGCAGGTATGTACATAATCGCCATGCCCGAAGTGTATTTCATCACAAGCCCCCCTGCCCCAAAAGTGGGAGAAGACAAGGGCAACGCCGCATAAAAATCACCGCCTTGATATTGGTATTTTTTATCTAAATCAGTATGAAAAGCGATATTTTTAAGGTCTTTATAAATAAAAATGGCGGGTAAATAATAGTAATAGCCGCAAACATCCCAACTCAAAGTGGCTTCACTACCCGATTTTTCCCATTTTGGATAAAAGAAAAAAGCAGTATAGGTCAGTACCGCTACACACAACCAATAGGCATATTTTGAAAAATGATTCATCTAATCGTTATTTCCTGCAAAATAGAAAATATGCGCCTACTTTCTAAACTACCCCCTCAGTATTTTGTTTGAAAAATCATATTTTCAACATTCAACAAGGCGTTCTTATGAATATTAACATCTTTTGGTTTCGACGAGATTTGCGTTTACAGGACAATGCGGGTTTA
>JAYTON010000724.1:0-1696 GCA_043747725.1 Saprospiraceae bacterium | reverse complement strand
CCTATATTAATGGTGCATGGCGATGTGGATGAAAAAATTCCAATGGAATTCAATAAAGAAAATTTTGAAGCATTGAAATCTAACGATAAAGAGTTTTATATAGTAAAAGGAGCGGGACATGATAATGTCGGACAAATGGGCGGTGATGCCTATTTGAAAAAGATGATAATTTTTTTAAATCGACAAGTGAAGCATATTTTGGAACCTGTAAATTAGGGCAAAAAAAAACTCGCAACATTTTTCATGCCACGAGTCTCCAAAAACGAATCTTACAATTTTTAACCAAAACTTACAGATATGTTAAAGACAAAATATATGCCAAATATTAATTTTATTATATTTAAATGAAAAATTTTTATAAAAAACTGAAAATCATCAACTTACGATGGTTAAATTAGTTAAATATTAATAAAACATCTTTTAGTATCAATATGTCCTACCCTTTTTAATTTTGAGAATGTAAAGCAATTCTATTCCCTTCACTGTCTTCAAATACTGCCATATAGCCAATTTCAGGTGTGATTTGCGTTTTACCCCTCAGTATTTTACCACCTGCCGCCTCTACTCGACCGAGCATTACATTCAAATCGTCGTTTCCATTCAGATAGACCAATGAGCCATGATGCGATGGTATGTACATCTCGTGCCTAACTAAACTGCCGCCGACGCCTTCTTGGCTCTCCATCGGTAGCCACCCCATGAGAGTGCCGCCTAAATCTTGAACGGTAACAGGCTCACCGTACAATTTTGAATAAAAAGCAACCGCTCTATCCATATCGGATACCGGAATTTCGAACCAATTAATCAGATTTTTCATTACATAAAAATTTTTAAGTTTTAACAAATAATTTTAAATAAGAAACAAAAATAAAATAATTGTTTTAAAATTGCAAATATAAAAAAGCCTGTTTTCAAGTAAAAACAAGCTTTTTTATGTTATTGCCAGCTCAGCGAAGCAATCTCATTGCTGTTCGGCTGAAGTAGCTTGAGAATTCACGATAGATTGAATATCATTGGTTAAGCTCTCCATCTGCTTTGCCATATCAGAGAATTGCTTCAATTTATCGGCAGATTTTTGATAGCCTGTATCGGTCGGCATGGCATTCACTTTTTGTTCAAGGGCATTTTTACGCTGTTCGAGTTGGGCCACTTGGCGTTTCAATTCAGGATCATTGGTTTCAGTGGCGTGTGATCTCAAGCGTTGAATCACATCTTGCATTTTAGCCAAAGCTGCATCGTATTTGCCCGCATCAAATTTATCTTTTTCAGACCGCACAAGCCCGCGCATTTCGGTAAAAACACCACCTACGCCTTTAAAAATGCGGCGCGACTGATCCTTTTCACTGGCTGATCCAAAAAAATAATTGTATATAACGATACACACGACTGCTAATAATGCTAATTTAAAAAGACTTCTTATCATGATTCGAGAGTTTTATGATGAAATAAGGGTAATTATTAATCTGACAAATTTAAAACATTTTTTTGTTTTTAACATTAAAATACTGAGGGGGTGGTTAATTAAAAATTGATAATTGAAATTTGAAAATATTGCTAATAAGTTGATATTCAATTAGTTATTTTAATTTTTATAAAATTTCTCTAAGTACATGACAAAAAAGGCAAAGTCAATTTACGGATGCATACTTCAAAGGCATTTAACAGAGCCTGGGCTAATATTTCTAATCCGTAAGCA